>NZ_JAVJSQ010000030.1 GCF_040219335.1 Gimesia sp.
CGTGGAAAATGGAAAGCCCAAAATGGTGGCGCTGGTCGCTGCGATGCGAAAACTACTCATCATTATCAACACCATGGTAAAGGAAGGGAAAAAATGGGAGGCTAACGTGATAAATTTCTGATTTTTTAAGACAGTCGCTACATGGTCTGTTGAGTGCTGTTCGTATTTTCGAAAAGGGCAGTTGGGGGTCAAGACAAAATTTTGTCCTGATGTGGCCGGATTTTGTCCT
Organism: Gimesia sp.; assembly: GCF_040219335.1. Classification (NCBI taxonomy): domain Bacteria; kingdom Pseudomonadati; phylum Planctomycetota; class Planctomycetia; order Planctomycetales; family Planctomycetaceae; genus Gimesia; species Gimesia sp. The sequence continues at coordinate 230 of NZ_JAVJSQ010000030.1, forward strand.
GATCTGTCCCTGATTTTGTCCTCGTCTGACCGGTTTGTGTCCTGGTTTGCCCTGAACATGGAGGGGCGAACTTTGCGAACGGGTGTGCTCTGTTCCAGTAAACAGTCAGTGAAAAGCGACGCGGATTCAGCTGTTGTTTCAGCACTGGTGCAGGATGTTTTAGTGCAGATCACCTGTCTCGCGCGCGAGCCAGATGCGAAACAGGATACGTTTCGGCAGAAGCGATTCCAGTTCAATCTGTTCCCTTTCAGAGACAGAAGTGAACTGAAAAACGGGAAGTGGATGCGGAGGAAACGGATGAAGGATCCTCTGAAAGCGGATCAGGTGGGGTGCAATAAAAAAGGGGAACAGGTACGCGACCTGTTCCCCGATCGGAACTGGGGTTGGCTCCAAGCCAGCCCCCGCACACTTCCGTTACTCAGCGGTGAGTGCAGCCGTCTGTGGTGCAATCACCAGCTCGATGGGATTAGAAACCGCTTCGTCGCCCCGCACCACGATCATTGTGGCGTCTGCAGCATCGACGAGTGGCAGTTCCGGAACCTGAATCCGAACACCCAGATCGTACCAGCCGTAGATCTCAGCTTCGAAGTTCATTCCGTTCATCGAGATCAGCACTTTGCCGGGCTCTGGTCCCAGACCTTCACCTGCCAGGTTGATCAGGGCACCGCTCACGACGACGTCGGAATCAGACGAGAACAGGGCGGGATCGACGGGCAGAACATCAACACGCGGCATCACAGCACCGTTGTTTTCCTCGAAAGCTTCGGGGATTTCGCGGTGCGAATCGATCAGCACGTGCAGTTGTTCGAAGGGAACCTGGTTTCCTTCTGCATCAGTCGACATCATGCTGGCTTCAAAAGGCAGACGGATGTCGACAGACTGAATCTGACCAGCGGCGATGTTATCAACCCGCGTACCTGCTTCAGGGACACCTGCGACCGCATCATGAGTGTTGGAGGCCAGCAGCATGACATTGAAGGGAGCGTTGATATCGACGTCGCTGTTATTGCGGAACCAGACACGGTAGCGGGGACCGAGTTCCTGTTCCGGGTGACCGGAGTCAACAAAGCGGACAGCCAGCATCTGCAGGTCGAGACCCGCGTCAATCACGATGGGTTCCACGTCAACCCAGGTACCACAGGTGACGATGGGCAGCGGCTGCCAGACGGGGCAGTCATACCAGACCCAGGGACCACAGGGATCATAGATAATCGGACGACAGAGCAGTGGACGAGGATCGCAGATCGGGTGACACCAGTCCCACCAGCACCAGTCAACCCAGGCACTCCAGTGCGGGCTCCAGCAGTAGCTGGGGTAGAACCCGGAACCGGCGTAGAAGAAGCCGAAGTGAGTCTTGACGAAGGAATTGTTCATTTTGCCGAACAGGCTGCGGTTCCGCCATCCGCCGTGCTTGAGCAGATTCTGATTCAGTTTCAACTGACGGGCGACGTCACCTTTTTTGTGCAGTTCAAACTGTTTCTTGAGGTGCCAGTTCTTGTTCTGCTTGCTGTTAATCAACGCGTTCAGCTGACCGGCTTTCAGTTTCTTATCAAGGTTACCGTTGATCGGCTTGATGTTTTTGCCTTTGAAGAAATCTTTATCCAGGGGAACGCCGTTCTTACCCAGCCAGTTTTTCGAAGGACCTTTGGGACCGAACTTGTGGTCTTTTCCCTTGATCAGATCTTTGTGTTTGGAGAGATCGATGACACCAGGATATCTGGTTTTTCCCGAGTTCTTACCCGGCTTGCCGAGCAGGTCGTCACGAGAGATCCCTTTGACGGGAGGAACGCGATTTCCCTTACCGGGTTTGAAAACATCTCTGCCTGGTTTGAAGACATTGTTTTTACCGTTGAAGTCCGGTCGAGGACGAACCGTATTCTTCCCGGGCTTGGGAACAAACTTGCCATGGTCCGGTTTGCGATCGGGAATCTTCAGGCCGGGTACTCTGCGGTCTGGGATCTTTCGGTCCGGAATTTTGCGATCGGGAATTTTGATTTCAGGTCGTTTGCGATCCGGAACTTTAAAGTTGGGATTTTTGAAATCCGGTCGTTTGCGATCGGGAACGCGTGGTTTGAGATCTTTGGTGTTGAGATTCAGACCACTGCTCTTACCGAACTGCGGCATTTTGAAATCGGGCCGCGAAGATTTCGGTGCAACCTTGAAGGAGGGTCGGGATTTTTGTGACCCGCGATCGAAGGTTTTGGGTGTTGATTTGCCAGTGTTCTTTTTGAAATCGCGGATCACACGTTGCGACTGACTGCGTGATGAGGATTTGGGCTGACTGCTTTGTTTTTGACTTGAGCTTTTAAATCGACTTGAGGAACTCTGTGAACGAATGGAGCGACTGGAACCGCCTTTGTTACTGCGGCTGGAACTGCTGTTGTTGTCGCTGCGTCGGGATGACTTGTCGGCTGCGAAAGCCGGGGCACCACAGATGCCGCCTGCCAATGCCAGCGAAAGCAGGATTCGAAACGGCCGTCGTAAGCTACGTTTTTTTCTCTGGATCATCTTGACTCTCCCCCTTAAGGCTAAATCTTAAAAGCCCGCGTTGTGATGTGAACGACATGAGGGAAGAGCGTAAAATATGCCAATTATGACGATTTGACGTGGTGGCCTGACAAGCAAAGCCGCAAGCCATATCTATCAAGTAACTTATAACATTTTCCCAACAGGGAAAGCAGTCAAGGATTTTCTTGTAAATTCCACAAAGCGAACCGGAGCGCCATCAGAATGAGAGCACCCCAAAATCAAATTCGCGGCAACAGACCGGTTGAATCAGGAAGATATTGCCGAAGCCAGCGACTTGTCGTTCTGCGACTTCCGCCAGTCGTTCAGGCGACGGAGCAGAGCGTCGCGGGTCTGTTGATGAGCGGGGTCCTCGGAGAGGTCGTGCATCTCCAGCGGGTCGTTCTGAAGATCGAAGAGCTGGACCCGATCGAGGTGCGGATAGAGGATCAGCTTCCAGCGGTCGGTGCGGATCATGCGCTGGAAATCGCGGAAGTAGCCATAGATTTCCTCGTAGATCTCGTCCTGCTTCCCGGTGAGGACCGGCTTCAGACTTTTACCTTCGACCGTTTTGGGAATGGGGATGCCTGCGAGGTCACAGCTGGTGGGATAGAGATCGCGGAGATAGCACTGCGCGGCCGAGCGCTGATCGGCGGGGACGCCGGGGCCGACGATGATCATCGGGACGTTGATCGTGTGTTCGTACATATTTTGCTTGCCCCGCAGTCCGTGGCTGCCGACCGCCAGGCCGTGATCGCTGGAGTAAATCAGAATGGTATTGTCCCACTGCCCCGATTTTTTCAGGGATTCAACAATCCGTCCGACTTGCGAGTCCAGATGCGAAATCACCGAGTAATACAGGGAGAGATCGTTCTGCACGACCTTTCTGGTGCGAGGCCAGGGCAGCAGTTTTTCATCGCGGCCGTCGAAGTTGCCGTGATCAAAGGGATGCTCGGGCAGGAAGTTTTTGGGAACCGGCATTTCGTCGGGGTTGTAATATTGTTCGTAGCCGATGGGCATGAGCAGTGGATCGTGGGGGGCGGTGAAGCAGACGTGGAGGAAGTAGGGTTTGTTGTGTTTGCGTTCGATGAATTCGATGGCTGCGTCAGCAAAGTGCTCACTGATATTGGAGGTCAGCCCGACCCCTTTCTCCGGGAAAAAGTGACGCTCGTCATCCTGAAAGATCCAGCCGCGGTAGCCGGTTACCAGCAGACCGTTGCCATCGTAGGAGGGAACCGCCCAGCGACCGCCGCCGCCGGTAAACAGGCCCAGTGTCTCATCGTAGCCCCGGATCACCGGCTTGCCGTCATTGTGCCACTTCCCGACATACCAGGAGTTGTAGCCCGCTTTGTGCATGGTTTCGGACCAGGTGGGGAGATCGGATTTGATTGGCTTGCCGAAGTCCATCGAACCGTTATGGAATCCACCAACACCGGTGAGGATTTCCGCACGGCTGGGGGTACAGATTGGATTGGCACAGGTGGCCCGGGTGAAACTGGTTCCCTGTTTAACGAGTTGATCCAGGTTGGGAGTCTTGATGATCGGGTTTCCGAGGGCGGCGATGGTATCGGGACGCTGGTCGTCCGAGAGGAGCAGGATCACATTGGGTCGCCGGGGCGTTTCAGGCTGCGCATCAGCGGCGAACACGAGGGAGCAGGAGAGCGTAAACAGTGTTGTTAAACCAACTAAAATCGCAGATCGCATTCTCTTCCCCTCTCAGGCCCCCGGGTCGAGGAGCCGGTTTGAATTCGTCTTTCACTAAATCCGTATTACTGATAACTTTTGTGCCGGAAATACCTCAGAAAAAGCACATTCATTAGTTTTCTTTATCTATTCTGGACAATGTCGCCATGCAGGGCAAGCGTTATATCAGTTGGATGATCGGAATTGTGATTCTTGCCGGGACCGGCTGGTCATTTTTGAACAAGCAGCAGAACGAATCGTCGGAAAAGGTGGAAGACGTCAAACCTCCTGGAGCGGTCGCGGAACAGACAAAGCAACCGCCTGTTGAAGTCGCGCCGGTTTCACTGCGTGAGGAAAATGTAGAGGTGCTGGAGTTGAACCTGGCCGTCAATCAGCGTTTCCCGATGATCAAGACGGTGGAGCAGACGCTGTCGCAGGCCTCGGCAGCCGGGGTTGTGCAGAGTAAATCGAAACTGGAGCTGATTCTGGCGCTGACAGTGGAGGAGCTTCAGGAAGACGGTCGCAAGCGATTGCGCGTGCAGTATTCGGGTGTGAAATATTCACATGATATCGCCGGCGAGAAAGTCTCGTTCGATTCCAATCGCTCTTCGGGCCCTGCACCACCAGAGGTCCAGGCTTACCAGGGACTCGTGCAGAACGGGTTCTCCTTCTGGATTGGTCCGGATAACAAAATCATCGAGCTGGTCGGCTTTGATCAGTTTATGCAGCGCTGTCTGCAGAACACGCCGGTCAGTCAACGGGAAACCGTGCTGGCGAAGATCTCTGAGACATCGGGGGACGACGGCGTGGCCAACTTCATCGACGACAGTATTGGTCTGCTGCCTTATAACATCAACAAGGAGCATCAAGGGGGCGCGGTGCGTGTGGGTGAAAGCTGGACGAAAACCCGGCGCCTGACGCAGCCGATTCCGATGGTCCTGAAGACTGAGTACACGCTGCGGGAGCTCAACGACAACATCGCCCGGATCAATATCGCGGGAGACATCGCGGCTTCGAAGATCAGCAGCCCGATCAACCAGCATGGGAAATCGGTGCAGCTGTTTATCCGGGGCGGGAAATCGTTTGGCAGCTGTCTGATCGACCGCCAGACGGGGCTGCCGCTGGAATCCAAGATCGACCGCTTCCTGGAGACGACCGTCAAACTGGAAAACGGCAAGGAATTCGAACAGCAGAAACAGATCGTGACAACGATCCGAGCCTTTCCGCATCAGGAAGAACGCCCGCTGGGTCCCTCGGCGAAGATTACGCCGCGGAGTAATCCGAAGCCGGCTGCGAATTGATTGACGTATTTTTTGCTACCACGAAAATCACGAAAAGGGGCTGAACATGTTGTTATTTCTCTGCGCCGTGTTTTATCAGCAGTGCTTGTATTTTGGTTTTTGATTCGGAGTCGTCACTGAATTCCGAGGTCGCATAACTGAGGACCGACTCTCCGTCGCGATTCCGGGTATTGACTTCTGCCCCCGATTCAATCAGAAACTGGCACACAGGCAATTCTTCCGCCAGAACAGCGTAATGCAAAGGCGTTTCACCAACATCCGTTTTGGCATTGAGGTCCGCTCCTGCTTTGAGGGCAGCTCGAGCCCATTCCACATTCCCGGAAAATGCGGCACGATGCAGATCATTTACTCCTGGCTGATTCCAAAAGAGATAAAAGATGCGGTCGTCTTCTTTCAGTTCCTCCGCGCTCTTTTTCCAGTCCCGCTTGAGAACCTCTTCAATCTGCCCTCTTCCGATTTGCAGATAGATCTGCTTCAATTCCTCTGGGGGAATGTTTTGCGCATAGAGGTATTCTGTTTTTCCAAATTCACTACCATCTTCGGTATGGTGATCCAGACGAATGAATCCATCCACGTGCGTGAGAATGGTCCAGCCATCAGGATGCGTCAGATCAGCCGTCGCATGTTCCAGATCTGGTATGCTGAACTGTTCTTCGCCCAGTCCTTCCAGAGCATAGGTGACCGCCTGAATCAGCTCTTCATCACTGGTGACACTCGTAAAATCGCCATATCGCCCTTTGACAACTACCATTTCATCAGGAGATTCTTTCTGACTGCACCCCGGCATCCCCAGTTGCATGAGCATGATCCACGCCAGGAAAAGTCCAATACCGTTGAATGACCGCATTATTCCGCTCCGAAATCCAGAATCGTTTTGTCCGCCTGCTCTGAGCATCTTACGCTGAAGAGAGGGGATTGCAACTTCCGCTGGCGATTCTTTACTACGCCAACGGCGCTGGGCTGAATAACGGCCCCGGAGTGGAAAGCCTGCGAACTGCCTGTTCTTACGCAGCTGAACGCAGTGATTCGGGAGCTTCGTCTTCCTGTTCTGCGGCGAACTTCTGGCATTCCTGAATGACGTCTGCCACGAACTGTTTGGCTGACAGGTGCTCCTTGAAGTAGCTGGCGACTTTCTTCACGCGCGATGTGAAGTAATAAGGCCGCAGGTGATACTGCAGGGGAGTGGCGGCGTTGATGACCTGCATCGTTTCGCGGTAATTATCCGGATCGATGGTGAGTTCGGTTGAATCGCTGCAGGAGAAGAGCATCTGCAGGTTCGGATCTTCCTGAGTGCCGAACTGCTGCACCAGCTTGAAGCCACAGCTCTCGGCCAGCATTTTGAGGCTGGAGGGAGTGAAGTTATGAATGTGAGCGTAATGGAACATTTTGCTGCGACGGGCAAAGGGAGCCGCGATGTTCGGACATTCGACGTAGAACAGTCCGTCGTCGGAGAGCATGCCGCGAATGTATTCGAGGGCTTTGCGAGGCGAGTTAAAGTGCTCGATCACATGGACGAGCAGAATCAGCTCGTGGCTCTTGTCGCGGGGCTGCTCGAAGAGGTCGCCGCGGACGACGTTGGTCAGGAGTTGCTGCTGCGAATAATTCTGAAAACCTTCGCCTGGTTCAATTCCCCGCGAAGCATGTCCATTCAGTTCGAAGACTTTGACGGTACAGCCAATGCCTGCACCGACTTCGAAGACTTCCATATCGGGTTCGATGTGGGGCTGCAGCTGACTGAAAATTCGTTCGCCGTTATTCCAGGCTCGCATCACGCGACGATCGGAAGGCGTCATTTCGCCGTGGTAACTCTGGCGATACTCGGTGGCATAATAGCGGGCGAGCTCTTCGTCGCTGGGAATCTGACCATGGGCGACCAGGCCACAGGACTTGCAGATCACGCTTTCCAGAGGCTGGTTGTGTCGGTCCCGGGTTCCAATTTGTTCAAACTCGGTTCCTGCACAGAGATCGCATTGCTTTTGTCCCATTTGATTCACCACCGTTTTTCGCCTGTAATTCGAAGAATTCTACTGTCTGGGCCCCTTGAATTTCAGCGGAGCCGCAATAGAACGGGTCAGATTGGCGTGAACACTAATCAGAGAAGGAAATCAGGTCAAGATGAATCAATCCAAGGCGGTTTCCGCAGGGAAGTTAGTAAAATTCATCTCATCGTTACGATTGTGAGTGCGCATCGGACTTTCGCTGCTGCCAGACGGGGCAGTGTGTTGAGTTTCCGGGCTCAGACAGGTACTCTGGGAACCGCTGGCCAGCGGGCAAATCACGCCTCGGGCCATATTGAACCAGACCATCAAACATAAAGTATACAAAGAATCAGGATAGCTCATGTCTGAGGGTAAGATTAAAAAGCTGCTCGTTGCCAACCGAAGCGAAATTGCGATTCGAATCTTTCGCAGTACTCACGAACTGGGGATTCGCACGGTCGGCATCTATACCCACGAAGATCGTTACGCGCTGCATCGGACCAAGGCAGACGAAGCCTACCAGATTGGTAAGCCGGGGCATCCTGTGAAATCGTACCTGGATATCGACGCCATCATCACACTGGCGAAGCAGAAGAAAATCGACGCCATCCATCCCGGCTACGGTTTCCTCTCCGAAAACGCGGAATTCGCCCAGGCCTGTAAAGACGCCGGCATCATTTTCGTCGGCCCCCAGGTTGAGACTCTGAAATCGCTGGGAGACAAGATCTCGGCCCGTAAAATTGCGGAGCAGGCAGGTGTTCCCGTTCTCGGCGGTAGTGGTGAAGCGATTACCGATCCCGCAGAAGGACTCAAAACCGCTCAGAGCATCGGCTTCCCGATCATTCTGAAAGCAGCCCATGGCGGTGGTGGTCGTGGGATGCGTGTCGTACAGACTGAGAAAGAATTCGAAGCTGCCTATGAACAGGCCCGCAGTGAATCGCTGGCGGCCTTCGGCAGTCCCGATGTATTCGTCGAGAAGTTCATCTCCCGTGCCCGTCATATTGAAGTCCAGTTGCTCGGCGACAAACACGGCGGTCTGGTTCATCTTTACGAACGTGACTGTTCGGTACAGCGTCGTCACCAGAAGGTCGTGGAAATTGCCCCGGCTCCAAACCTGGATCCCTCGGTTCGCGAAGCCCTCTGTAATGCCGCCTTGAAAATTGGTCGGAGCGTAAATTACGAATCGGCAGGAACCGTCGAATTCCTGCTGGATGACGACACGAACCAGTTCTACTTCATCGAAGTGAATCCTCGTATCCAGGTCGAACATACGGTGACAGAACAGGTCACCGGTGTTGATATCGTCAAATCACAGATCCTGCTTGCCCAGGGCGCCCAGCTCTCAGATACCGGAATCGGCATTAACTCACAGGAAGAGATCAAGACTCACGGTTTTGCACTACAGTGCCGCGTGACAACCGAAGATCCCACGAACAAGTTCATGCCCGACTATGGACGCGTTGCACACTATCGCTCGGCCAGCGGTATGGGCGTCCGCCTCGATGCGGGTACCGCGTTCTCCGGGGCGATGGTCTTCCCTTACTACGACTCACTGCTGGTCAAGGTAACCACCTGGGCGCGGACCTTCAAAGATGCTTCTGCCCGCACGGAGCGCTGTCTGCAGGAATTCCGAATTCGTGGCGTGAAAACGAACATTCCGTTCTTGCTGAAACTGGTCACGCACCCAACCTTCATCAAAGGTGAGTGTATTACCCGGTTCATCGATGAGACGCCGGAACTGTTCAACTTCCCCAAACGTCATGACCGGGCAACCAAACTGTTGACCTACCTGGCAGAAACGATCGTGAACGGCAACTCGCTGGTCAAAGACCGTGCGAAAGCAAAGCGACGGATGCCGGCTCCTGTGCCCTCATATAACAAAAAGCAGATCGATCCACCGGAGGGCATGCGACAGAAGCTGCTCGAACTGGGAGCAGAGAAATTCAGCAAATGGATCCTGGATCAGAAACAGTTGCTACTGACGGACACATCCTTCCGCGATGCCCATCAGTCGCTGTACGCTACCCGTTTCCGTACACACGACATGCTGCAGATCGCGGAAGTTTACGCCCATAACTGCCCGCAGCTGTTCTCACTGGAAATGTGGGGGGGAGCAACCTTCGATACGTCGATGCGGTTCCTGAAAGAATCCCCCTGGCAGCGCCTGGCTGATATGCGGGAACGGGTGCCGAACATTCTGTTCCAGATGTTGATCCGTGCTTCGAGTGCCGTTGGATATACCAACTATCCGGACAACGTGGTCCGTGCATTTGTGAAAGAAGCTGCCGCTGCAGGCATCGATGTGTTCCGCGTGTTTGACGCGTTGAACTGGGTGCCCAACATGAAGGTGGCGATGGAAGAAGTGCAGAAGAGCGGCGCCATCTGTGAAGCCAGCATCTGTTACACCGGCGATATTCTGGATCCGTCCAAATCGAAATACGATCTGAAGTATTACGTGAAGATGGCCAAGGAACTGGAAAACATGGGTGCCCACATCCTGGCGATCAAAGATATGGCCGGTTTGTGCAAACCGTATGCAGCCGAACTGCTGGTGAAAACGTTGAAGCAGGAAATCGGCATTCCCATCCATTTCCACACCCACGATACGATTGGCGGACAGGCAGCATCCATTCTGAAAGCCGCCGAGGCGGGACTGGATATCGCCGACGGTGCAGTGCCGTCGATGTCCGGTGGAACATCTCAGCCCAACCTGACCACGGTGATTGAATCACAGCGATTTGCAGAACACCAGCCGCAGGTCGATGTCGAACACCTCGACGAAATCTCCGAGTACTGGCGTGCCGTCCGTGACTTCTATACGGCCTTTGAAAGCCCCGTGCTTCCGGCCGGTGCGAATCTTTACGACCACCAGATGCCCGGCGGTCAGTACACGAACCTGCTGCAACAGGCACAATCGCTGGGTCTGGGAGACCGCTGGTCTGAAGTCTGTCATGTCTATGCGGAAGTCAACCAGCTGCTGGGCGATATCGTGAAGGTGACTCCCACATCCAAGGCAGTCGGCGACATGGCACTGTTCCTCGTTGCCAACGATCTGACCTGTGATGATGTTGTTAATGGCGATCGCGATCTGGCATTCCCCGAATCGGTACTGGATCTCGTCAGTGGTCGCATGGGGCAGACCCCCGGAGGTTTCCCCGATGCCGTCCAGAAACGAATTCTTAGAGGAGAAGAACCTCTCACCGAACGTCCGGGCAGTATTTTACCTCCTGCCGATTTCGAAGACGCTGCAAAGACCGTGCAGGAGATGCTCAACCGCACGCCTAACGATCAGGAAGTTGTGTCTTACCTGCTGTACCCCAAAGTCTTCGAAGATTTCGCAGCTCATCAGAAAGCGTACTACGATACCAGTGGCCTGCCGACGTACGCGTTCTTTAACGGACTGGAACCGGAAGAGGAAATCGCCGTCGACATCGCTCCCGGTAAAACCCTCATCATCAAGTTCCTGGCTGTTGGTAAGCCACAGACCGATGGGTGTAGAACTGTCTTCTTCGAACTCAACGGTCAACCACGTGAAGTAGTGATCGTAGACAAAGCGTTGAAGCCGCAGGATGATTCCCGACGCAAAGCCGATCCATCTGATCAGAAGCAAATCGGTTCAGTGATGCCTGGTGTTGTGGTCTCATTGACCATCAAGGTCGGCAGCAAAGTCAAGGCCGGCGACCAGCTGCTGATGCTGGAAGCCATGAAGATGCAAACCAGCGTCATTTCTGAACAGGATGGGGTCGTCAAAGAGATTCTGATCGAGCCTGGTACTCAGGTGGAATCGGGAGACCTTCTGATCGTCCTGGAATAAATGACAGGAAACTCAACTCACCCCATTTTACCCAGACGAACCATAGTTTTAAATTTTGAGTTAAAGACACCAAAATCAGGATTCATTTTTTAATGATCCATTAGAGATAGTGAATCCGAGCTTCCTCATTCGCCGATAGATCAGATAACAGTACTTATTTGACCATTGTTATCCTGGTCTGAAATGAATTCCCAAAACAGCACATAAAGCGCGGTACACACGATCACCGGGCTTAAAGCAACTGGAGTAATCGGCGAATGACCGGAGCGCGTCAATCCATTCAACCTCCGCACTTTGTAATCTCGAGTGAAGGAGAAATCCTCGGCGAAGACACTCCTGAAAATCAGGAGATGGTTCGTCGAGTCGTCGCCTGCGTGAATGCCTGCGATGGCATTACGACCGAAGAGCTGGAGAACGGAATCATTTCCGATATGCGTAAGGTGATCGCTCAGACTGCTCCTCTGCTGCAGGAACGCAGCGAGATGACCGAACTGTTGCGGAGAGAAATTCGCGCTGAGATGAACGCTCGCAAGAACAAAAAGTAACGCCGCTTTTATCAGTTCGCTTAATTCGAACTGCGTCTGAAATAGCCGCTGATCCGGACTTTTACTTTCCCTTTGGATTGATGTCCTGGAGGCAGATTCAGACCGATCATCAGCACGCCATCATCTTTAGGCGTGAATTCAACCTTTTCTCCGATCTTGAAGGGCTTCCCCATTTTGGGTTTCCCTTTTTCCTGTGAGAGAACAACCCCCATCAACGCTCCTACGGGTATGCCGGAAGCCAGTTCTTTCATGGGATTTTTCTCAGGCAGCCCTTCGACGCCTGTCTTGATGTCTGTAATCAGATCATAGGTCCCTGTGGCCTGAATCCGAATTGATCTCCCCTTCGCAACCAGGCCGGCAGGACCACTCCAGTTACGAGCCGCATCGATCTCAAAGTCAGCAGAATTTGACGAGATCATTTTTTCATCGAGCTGATCGATCATCGCTTTCACGCCTGGGACATCTTTTTTAATGCTGAGAATCGACTCCAGCATCTCTTTGGATTTCTCATAATCGCCGGCATCAGAATATTTACGGGCGATTTCAGCAGACTGGCGAATAAACGAATCGCGGAGTTTATCAGCCTGGATATTGAGTTGTTTCACATTCCCTTTCTTGGAACTCCCCTGGGCCAGGACAGCTTGCGCTGGAAACGCGATTCCCATAAAGCCGATCAGAAACAGTACCTTTCGAAAGTTTTTTGATTTCAACACGATCTCAATCCCCTGCTCATATGATGTTTTGTCTGATACTCTCATTATGACTGACAGCAGTCAGGGTTCGCAATTCGTTTCTCGCCGGTACCGGGGCTCAAATTCCCGGGTAGTCCGGTTATCCGGGTGGCCACTGCAAGGAGCGACCTCCGAGTAGATGTAAATGGAGATGATCGACCGTCTGACCTCCGGCTTTACCAGTATTGACGATTGTACGATACCCTTCATCCAGCCCGAGCATTTCTGCCAGCTTTCCAACTGTCAGAAACAGGTGGCCAGCCAGTTCCATGTCTTCGGGCTCCAGGTGAGAAATCGATACGATCTCCTTCTTGGGGATCACCAGCACATGCACGGGCGCCTGTGGATTGACATCCTTGAACGCCAGACACAATTCATCTTCGTAGATAATGTCAGCCGGAATCTCCCGGTCGATAATTTTCTTGAAAATCGTTTTCTCGTCACTCATCTAACCTGCATCCTTCGTCTCGTATTCGACACTATTTTCAATTTCCTGGTGAATTCCAGCAAAACCGGTTCTGTTCCAGCAATTCATGCTGACAGACCTTCTCGGGCGCCTGAGTCTGATTATACCGAAACGGTATCTGCTGCACATCATCAGCCGGTCTGCGTTCAAAATCATTACATCATCGAGTCCCCCTGGCTGGGACACTTTTCTGATCTTAGCAATTCAGAACGCGCTTCCAATTTTCACATCAGGCGAATAACTGTTTGTAGACCCCGAACCCACCCGCCAGCAACAGACCGAGACAGGAGAGAAACAGCATCAGATCCCAGAGCCGCCCAGGCGTTAATCGCTGATCGATCCGGGTATATCGCAGATAGATGGCGGCGATCCCCAGCATTGGCAGCATGATGGCCTGCATGGTCCCCGCGATCAACACCAGCCTGACCGGATTAGCCCCGGTTAGAAATACTGCCAGGCAGAGCAGAGGCAGAATAAACGACATGCCCCTGATCCATTTCTGCAGTGCGCCCGGCTTACGTTCGTCATAGATCCCGAAGAAACGCAGCCCGTCGGAAAAGATACGTGCATTCGCGGCATTCGCCACCAGGAATGTCGAATAGAGAACGGCAATCGCTCCCGCGAGGAAGAGCCATTTGGCGTACGTCCCGAACACAGGCACATAGGCTTCCGCCAGCGTGCTCACCATCCGCATCCCGTCCGGATCCAGGCCTTCCTTGTGCAGAACAGCCACGCCCATCAGGTAAAACGCCAGTGTGGCAAAAGTGTAGATGCACATTGATGCAAAAGCATCGATCTTCATCACCCGCATCCAGCCTTTGGCGCGAAATACCCAGCCTTCATCCTCTGAATGGGGTCCGGTAAAGCGGGCGTAGCCTTTCTCCAGACACCAGTAAGGATAGGCAATCAGTTCGGTTGCTCCGACGCCAATAATTCCAAACGCTGCCAGCGCAGTAATCAGGGGATTCATGCCCCCTGTCGCTTCCGGAACTCCGAACGACAGCCCCTTCATGATTTCCTCGCCGGAAATGCTCCAGATCTCTGAAGTCTGCAGTGAAAAGACATTGCCAATCGTGATAAACGTAAACGAGACAACCAGAATTGTCGAAAGATGCTCGATCAGATTATAGCGACCGTAGAACAGCAGAAATGCGGTCATCACCGCGATCAATCCGGCCCAGATCTTATCGTCCCAGGTTTGCGGTTCCAGCAGGGATGTGCCCTGCTCATCGACCAGGGATTCCTGATTGCGAATCTTCTGCAGAATCATCTGCCCCGCTTCCTGCAGAGCTTCGATTCGCTGCTGCATCTTGGCGTGCCCCCGCAGGAATCGCTCCCGCTCCTCGGGAGACATGGCAGCCAGGGAGCTCTCTTCGCTGTTAAGTTCCTCTTCAATCTCGAGGTAGTGCACGAATTCCTTTTCGGACGGGTATTGAATCGCCTGGCGATAGTCGCCTTTGATCGGTAGCGTCAGTGCGAGAGCCTGCCCCACACCGCCCACAATCCCCCCCAGTTGTCCGATCGTACACAGACTCATGATCAGCCAGAACCAGAGAATCCAGTTGGGAGCCTGCTGATTCGGATTCCGCATGACTCCCAGTCGAGGGCCCGGCACATGGTTCAGGGCCTGGAGCGTGGTCTCGCCCCGGGAGATGGAATAGCGTCCCAGTTCGATCTGCACGAACACCTTAATCAGACAGCCGACGATAATCAGCCATAACAGAGCAATCCCGGCCTGGGCACCGGTTTTGGTGGTTGCGATCAACTCGCCGGAACCAACAATACTGCCAGCCACAATCAGGCCAGGTCCCAGGCGTCTGACGATCCCGCCAAAACTGGTCGGGGCGTTAATGGCTTCTTCTTTCTCGGAACCCACTGATGGATCGAGAGCGCTATTCTCCTGTTGAGATTCCATCGTACTCCTGCTTCACCTTTGTTATCGACAGTGGGGGATGATGTCGAAACAACTATTCAGAGCCGAAAGAATTCAGACGGTCACCACTCTGATCTGAATTATTTCAGTTGTTGTTCAGCGACCTCGATCGCTTTCAGCAACCCCTTTGCCTTGTTCAATGTTTCATAGTACTCCGTCTCGGGTACACTGTCGGCAACGATCCCGGCGCCGGCCTGAACGTAGGCCGTCGATCCCTGCATAACCAGCGTACGCAATGCAATACACGTATCCATATTTCCCGTAAAATCGAGATATCCGACGGCGCCAGCATACGGGCCCCGCCGATGTGGTTCAAATTCGTCGATGATTTCCATGGCTCGCACTTTGGGGGCACCAGAGACCGTGCCTGCGGGCAGCCCGGCACGCAATGCATCCAGGGCAGTCCGGCCTTCGGTCAGCGTACCGGTCACATTGGATGTGATGTGCATTACATGGCTGTAACGTTCCACCACCATCACATCCGACAGTTCCACCGAACCGAACTCACTTACCCGGCCGACATCATTCCGCGCCAGGTCAATCAGCATCACATGCTCAGCACGTTCTTTGGGGTCGGCCAGCAGTTCCTCGGCCAGCCGCTTGTCTTCCGCCTCGGTTTTCCCCCGTTTGCGGGTTCCCGCCAGGGGACGGATCGTTGTCAGACCGTCTTCAACACGCACCATGATCTCAGGTGAGCTGCCGACCAGATCAACCTCGGGAGTCTTGAGTAAAAACATGAACGGGCTCGGATTGACGACGCGCAGGCTGCGATAAATATCCAACGGCGTCGCCGAAGTCTCCAGTTTCAGGCGCTGACTCAAGACGACCTGAAAAATATCGCCGGCTACGATGTATTCCTTGCAGGCATCGACCGCCGCTTCAAATTTCTGCTGGGAAAAGTTGGACGACCACTGTAGATCAGGTTCCGCATGGGGATTCACACTGATGTCCGCCATCTTCAATACGGCAGGATCCCCGGTCTGGAAACGTTCGCAGGTCTGATCGATCTTCTCGCAGGCGGCCTGGTATGCGGCCTGCAGGTCAGACGCACTCATTCCGGGAGTAATATGGGCATGTGCCACCACCAACACGGTCTTATTGATCTGATCGAAGACCACCATATGGTCGTACAGCGCAAAGGACAAGTCCGGGAGCTGACGATCGTCTTCAGGTGCATCAGGCAGGTTTTCAGAATAACGCACGACATCATAGCCAGCATAACCGACGGCCCCTCCGCAAAAACGGGGAAGCCCCGGCAATTCGGGAGCCTGGTACTGATCGAGAATGGATTCCAGCTCCTGCAGTGGGTCAGCGACGGTCCGTTCTTCGGTCTCTCCCTGCTGCTGGATCACCATCCGCTGCTGGTAGGCATCGATGGTCAGAAAGGGGTTGGCCCCCAGGAAGCTGTAGCGGCTGATCTGCTCACCACCCACGACGCTTTCAAACAGAAATGAATACGGGCCCTTCTCCAGCAGCTGATACGCACTGACCGGCGTCAAAGTATCTCCGGTCAACTGGCGATACACGGGAACCAGGTTCGCCTGTGTGGAAAGCTGTTGAAAAGTATCAAAATCTGGAACGTATTTCATGGGCCTTCAGTTGCCGTCTCTATGGATGACCGGGCATCCCGTTTCTAAATGTGCGCTGCGGACTCTCTTATGAGTGTTTCTGATTACAGAGACAAGCTGTCGGAGGTCCCTGTTCTCAAAAATCCGCAAAATCTCGGTCGCTGTCTACAGGTTGGGGGTGGTGTACTCCCGGAGTTTCCCGTTTCAGTTTTGGAATCCACGGGAGTGCAATGGTATTCGGGACACGCATTGCATAGAATAAATCAGAGTAACCGTTCTTCAACGGCTTTCTGACAGAACTCGGTTGTATGACTTTGTTTTCCGGGGCTGAACCAGTATGGTATTCAGTCCCCGAGTCTACACCGTTTGGGGATGAAAGTCACGCGAGTTACCATGCGGGCCGGTAACCGGATTACAGGCCCGGGGTCTGACCTATTTAGTTCAATCAAGGAGAATCAGGGTGAATTTGGATGCATTCACTCGCACGAGTGGTGAATGGCTGAGAGGAATCGGCCCGGACTCCGATATTGTGATGTCCAGCAGAATTCGCCTGGCGAGAAACCTCGCACAGTTCCCCTTTATCAATCGCTGTACGGAATCTACTCTGGGAGAGATCGAGCAGCTGATGCGGCCGATCATTACCAACCTGCGCATGCAGGAAAAACTCTCCTATCTGAATGTGAACAAGCTCTCCAACCTGGATCGTCAGTTCATCGTCGAACGCCAGATGATCAGCCGTGAGCATGCCGAACGCTCTGGTCCCCGCGGTGTGGGACTGGATAATGAGGAAAACATCGGCATCATGGTCAATGAGGAAGACCACCTCCGCCTCCAGGTTTTACGAAGCGGATTTTCTCTCGACGAATGCTGGGACACCATCAATCGGATTGATGACCTGCTGGAATCCGAAGTCACCTACGCCTTCAGTGAAGAATTTGGTTACCTCACAGCGTGCCCCACCAACGTGGGTACCGGAATCCGTGTCAGTGTCATGCTGCACCTGCCGGCGCTGGTCATCACGAAAGAGATTCAGAAAGTCTTTCAGGCGCTGCAGAAGATCAATCTGGCCGTACGCGGACTGTATGGCGAAGGCAGCCAGGCCATGGGTGATTTTTATCAGATCTCCAACCAGGTCACTCTGGGGCAAACCGAGCATCAGCTGATCGACAGCATCAAGGAAGTCGTCCCCAATATCATCTCTTACGAACGGCGTGTCAGAAACTCGCTGCTCAAAGAAAACCGCCAGGGGCTGCACGATCAGGTTTCCCGTGCCTTCGGGATATTGAGTACCGCCCAGACCATCAGTTCCGAAGAGACCATGCACCTGCTCTCCAGCGTGCGCATGGGTGTCAATTTAGGATTGATCGAAAGTCTCCCCATTTCGGCCGTGAACGAGATGTTCATCTTCACACAGCCCGCTCACCTGCAGAAACTGCAGGGAGGAGAACTGGAGTCCAGCGAACGAAATGCGGCTCGCGCGAACTATCTCAGGCAACGTATCAGTGACGCCTCCAACTCAGACTGAGCCGACCCCTCTCGTCTGAATTCCACTATCTACTCGACACAGCCCTGCAGGCGGGTTAAGCTATCAGTTCTGGATTATATGTTATCCAGTTCATTTAAAATCAGGCTGCGCGATCCATATCCTGTTTTGATCTCCCCTGATATTCACTGTTTTGATCCCTCAAGTATCCTGCAACCCATCTCAGTAAGCGGAATATCATCATGCATACTTTCGTCCGCGTTCTTTTTACCTGCATCGTTTTCTCTACCAGCACCAGCCACGCTCAGGAATTTCAGCAGCTCTTTAACGGTAAAGATCTGACCGGCTGGGAAGGTCGAGAAGGATTCTGGACCGTAGAAGACGGAGCCATCGTGGGTGAGACCACGCCAGAGCATCCCGCGAAACCCAACACCTTCCTCGTCTGGCAGGGGGGAGATGTGGGTGACTTTGAATTCAAAGCCCAGGTCCGCTTCAAAGGCAATAACTCAGGTGTGCAATATCGCAGCGAACTGGTCGATCCGCAGAACTTCGCACTTAAAGGTTACCAGGCCGACCTGCATCCGAAACCCGAATATTTCGGAATGCTCTACGGCGAAAAAACCGGACGGGGAATCATCGCCCAGCGTTTCCAGCGTGTCGAAATTGGAGTGGATGGTAAGCCTGAAGTCGTCGCAGAGATCGGCGATAAAAATCAGAAACTGAATGACTGGGAATGGAACGAACTGCGGATCGTCGCGGTAGGCAACCGGTTGGTCCACCAGGTGAATGGAGTCAACACCGTCGATATCACTGACAACCATCCCCAGGCGTTTGCGAAAGGAGTGCTCGGTCTGCAGCTTCACGCAGGACCACCAATGCGCGTCGAATTCAAAGACGTGCAATACCGACCGTTAGCAGGCAAAGAAGCCCAGGCCGTACTCAAAGCAGCTGTCGAAAATACGAAGAAAGCACCCGCTACCAAAACATCGTCCACAAAAAATAAAAAGGACAAGTTTGGCTGGGTCTCCGCCAAACCGGTTCCAGGCTGGATCTGGAAAACAGACAACCCGACGGACAACGCCCCGATCTACCTGCGGAAGCAGTTCGAAGTCTCAGAGAAGATCAAAGCGGCCCGTCTCTATTTCACCTGTGACAATCGAGCCACCGTCTGGATCAACGGCAAAGACGCAGGTACTGCAACCGACTGGAAAAATCCCGTCATGCTGAGCGATGCACGCAAACTGGTGCAGACGGGCTTCAATCAGATCGCAGTGAAAGCGAATAACAATGGCGGTGTCGCAGCCTTCATCCTGAAGCTGGAAATTGAAACTGCCGATGGTAAAAAGCAGCACATCAGCTCCACCCCTGACTGGAAACTGTCGGACCAGGAGTCTCCCGAGTGGAAGCAGGTCCGCTTCGACGATTCCTCCTGGAAGCTGAAACTGAAATCAATGGGCGCCTTTGGCAGTGGTCCCTGGGGTAAACCCGGGATCACAACCCGTAGTGGTGTCGACATGGAAGAACTGGCCCAAAACATCACCATCGCAAAGGACTTCAAAGTCGAACTGCTCTATGAAGTCCCCGCCAATGAACAGGGGAGTTGGGTTTCACTCACCACCGACGGCAAAGGACGACTGCTGGCCAGCGATCAGGGAGACAAAGGCCTCTATCGCATCACAGTCACCGAAAAAGGGGATGCCCCCCAGGTTGATGTCGAAAAAATACAGATCGACCTTTCCGGTGCCCAGGGCATGGTCTGGCACAAGGACGCACTTTACTTTCACAAGAATGGCGGCAACCTCTTCAAAGTCACAGATACAAACGGAGACGACCAGCTCGATACCGCCGAAGTTCTTCCCAGCGAACGCAGCGGTGGCGAACACGGTAACCATGCGGTGATTGTCGCTGAGGATAATCAGCACCTGTATGTCATCGGCGGTAATCACGCCGCTCTCCCTCCTCAGGACAGCATTGTTCGTTCACACGTTCCCACTTGGGACGAAGACCTGCTGTTACCCCGTGAATGGGATGCCAACGGACATGCCCGCGGTCGCATGGCACCGGGTGGCTGGATTTCCCGGTTCTCACCGGAAACAAAACAGCACGAGATTATCTCTACCGGCTATCGAAACGAATACGACATCGCCCTCAACCGGGCCGGTGACATCTTCACCTACGATGCAGACATGGAATGGGACCTCGGAACTCCCTGGTACCGCCCGACCCGCATCAACGTCGCCGTCAGCGGTTCCGACTATGGATGGCGAAGTGGTTCCGGCAAATGGCCTGAATACTACGAAGACAGTCTACCCGCGGTGGTGAATATCGGCCCCGGTTGTCCGACCGGCGTGATCAGTGGCCAGGGAGCCAAATTCCCGGCACGCTACCAGGATGCGATGTTCGCACTGGACTGGACGTTCGGCACGATCTACGCCATTCATCTCACTCCGGATGGCGCAGGCTACAAGGGTGAGCAGGAAGCGTTCTGCTACGGTTCACCACTGCCGCTGACCGATGCGATCATTGGTAAAGACGGCGCGCTCTACTTCACCATCGGTGGACGGGGAACTAAGTCAGCTCTGTTCAGAATCACCTACACTGGAAGCGAATCAACCAAACCGGTTACAGCAGAACTGGCTGGCGCTGAGGCCCGAAAACTGCGTCGCAGCCTGGAAGCTTATCATGGCAAACAGGATCCGGCAGCCGTCGCAGCTGCCTGGCCACACCTCTCCAGTTCTGATCGCTGGTTGCGACACGCAGCTCGTGTCGCCATCGAATCGCAGCCCGTTGAGCAGTGGGCTGCGAAAGTATTTAAGGAACCAAATCCCCAGGCACGGATTTCCGGGGCAGTCGCCCTGGCCCGCATGGGAAACAAATCTCACCGCGATGCCCAGATTGCTGCTCTGCTGGAACTGGATCCATCTCAGTTGAGCGAACCACAGTTCCTGGGACTGTTACGTGCTTACGCCCTGACGTTCATTCGCCTGGGCAAACCCACGGCAGAACAAAGAGCACAGGTTATTGCCGAACTCGACCCGTATCTGCCCAGCCAGAGCAAGAACATCAACACCGAACTGGTGCGTGTGCTGGTTTACCTGGAATCACCAACCGTGATTGCCAAAGCCCTGGATCTGATTGAAAACCGGGGCGAACCTGAAGTCCCCGACTGGACTGAGCTGGCGGGACGAAATAAAAACTATGGCGGGCGTGTCCTCGACATGCTGGCCAAGCATCCGCCCACTCATGAAATCAATTATGCATTCATGCTGCGAAACCTGCGTGACGGCTGGACCATGGATCAGCGTCGTGCCTACATCGAGTTCATCAACGCCTCGGCGAAATACCCGGGAGGCAACAGCTATGCCAAGTTCCTGGGTAACCTGCGTGACGAAGTACTCGGATATCTCTCCAATGCCGATCGAGCTACTCTGGCCGACATCAGTGGAGAGAATTTCAATCCCGTTCCTGATTTCAAAATCACTCCCCCTAAAGGGCCGGGACGAACCTGGACGATCGGCGATGCCAGCCGATACACTTCCGGCGGACACCTGCAGAAAGCCAGTTTCGAGAATGGCCGCAACCTGTTCCATGCCCTGCGTTGTGCTGCCTGCCACCGCTTTGACGGACTGGGGGGCGACGTCGGCCCCGACCTGACGACCGTGAAAAACAAGTTCGATGCCCGTTACATTCTCGAATCCATTGTCGAACCGAGTAAGGTCATTTCCGATCAATATCAATCCTCGATCGTGATCACCGATGAAGGGCGAACTTTCACAGGTCTCGTTTCGAAAGACGGCGACAAAGTGATTGTCTACACGGCCGACATCAAGGCAGAACCGATTGAGATCCCGGCAGAGAGCGTCGAAGAAATCCAGGCATCTCCGGTCTCTCAGATGCCTCAGGCGATGCTGAATACGCTCAGCCCCGAAGAAGTACGGGACCTGGTTGCCTACCTGCTGTCAGGCGGCGATCCCAAAGCTCGACTCTACGGGAAATAAAGCGCGTCGAAACGCTTTTCTCATTGCAGCTGACACGGCGATTGTAAGGTCATCCGATCTTACAATCGTCCGCTGCGGAAGACGCCGTAGATCAGCCAGATCCCCAACAAACTCGACATCATGAAAATCGGAATGCTGATATAAACCAGCCGTGTGTCCGATGAAAGTGTTATGGCTGAAGCGAGGATCAGCGACGACATCACCATTCCGATCGCCAGACGGTTCCCGGAGCGGTCCATTTCGGTCGTGAGATGATCAATGCCCTTGTGATCCAGGTGGATCTGCAGTTCGTCATCGGCCAGTTTCCCCAGGGTTCGTCCCACCTGTTCCGGCAGATCATGCATCACCTTGGAAAAGCTGCAGGCCTCAGACCAGATCCGGCTGGCAATCGCACGCGGATGATATCGCTCCGAGGAGAGCTTATAAATATATGGTTCCATTTCCTGAGCGATATTCAGATCGGGGGCAATTCGGGAAGCTACCCCTTCCAGGGTGATCATGGCCCGAATCAGCAGCATGATATCGACAGGACAGCGAATGCGGTGAATCGCCAGGATGTTGATAAAATCGGTCAGCATCTTGCCTACACTGATCTGATCCAGCGGGATTCCATAATAATTGCCTATGAAATCGCGGAGATCCGCCCGGAGCAACTGATGATCGACGGCCCGTTTGGCTTTACCGATATTCAACACAACTTCGACGAGTTTGTTCGTATCCTGTTTGGCCACATTCAGTAACAGGTCGACCAGCAAGTCGCGGCGTTCCTCTTCCAGAACCCCAATCATGCCATAATCGATCAGGCAGAGCGAACCATCATGCAGGACCCGGAAATTCCCAGGATGCGGATCAGCATGAAACACGCCGAATTCGAAAACCATTTTCATAAAGATCCGTGCCCCGTTCGCGGCGACCTCATGCGCACTGATGGGCAGGTTTTGCAGTTCCTGTTCGTCATCAATCCGATAGCCGTCGATGAATTCCATAGTGATGATGTCACCCTGGGTCATCTCGGAGTAGATTTTAGGAACATACAGCGTCGCATCATCCTGGAACAGGCGATAAAACTCATCGGTTGAGCGGGCCTCTCGGCTGAACTGCAGTTCGCGATGGATCGTACGTGAAAACTGATTAACCAGTCCCACCGGATCGAAGACTTCGGCATCCGGAAAATGGCGTTCGACCATGGTCGCCAGTTCGTGCATCAGGCTCAGGTCCTGCTCGATCACCCGGTCGATATCGGGCCGCTTCACCTTGACTACCAGCGGCGTACCGTCGTGGTGACGGGCTTTATGCACCTGCCCCAGCGAACCGGCGGCCAGGGGAGCAGGATCAAACTCGGCATACAGCTTTTCGATGGGTTCTCCCAGTTCGCGTTCGATGATGGCGATCGCGATTTCACCGGGAAAGGAGGGAACCCGCTCCTGCAGTTTTTCCAATTCCGAGACGACATCGCGAGGCACCAGATCGGGACGCGTGCTGACCACCTGACCGAATTTGATAAACGTGACACCCAGACTTTCCAGGGCAAGACGAATTCGTTTTGCACGGGTGAGTTTGACTTCAGGCTCGGTGCGTTTCCAGAACAACAGCCTGCGGCCCCAACGGAGATAACGCCTCAGCCCCAACTGATCAACGAGATCATCAAAACCATAATTCATGAGAACGGTAACGATCTCGCGACTTCTGCGTAAGTTTCTGATTAACCGTAGTGGGTTTGAATCCAAAGTTTTCTCCTGGCGGGCAAACGATCTCACGAAAACCCTTTCTCGAAAGCGCAGCCTGTTCGATGGTTGGTTTCAGCTTTTATCTTATCAGACTATAACAGACGTTCCTATGCAGCCAAGCCCCGTTCCTGCTAAAATGAGATTCCGTGAAATCTGATCCCCGTTCATCTGTAAGGCGGAGCCCGACACATGAGAATTCCACAAGGCATCTTACTGCTGCTCATCCTCTTCACCAATCCCGTTTGTCAGGCGGGAGACTGGCCCCAGATTCTGGGTCCCTATCGAAATGCTCATGCTGCTGACGAAACCATCGCAGCGTCCTGGCCTGCGGGCGGACCGGAATTGAAATGGCAGCGTCCCGTCGGCAGCGGGTACGCAGGTGTCGCTGTCTTTCAGAATACACTGGTACTCTTTCATCGGGTTGGCGATCAGGAAATCGTCGAAGCACTCAATGCTGTTACGGGAGAACCGATCTGGAAACAGTCCGCCCCGGTCAGCTACCGGGGAACCTTCAACCCGAATGACGGTCCGATCGCGGTCCCTTTAATCCACAACAATTGGGTTTACACTTACGGCATCACGGGCCGCCTGCAATGCCTGGAGTTAAAGACCGGCAAGGTAGTCTGGTCGCGCGACACTCATAAAGAATTCCAGGTCAGTGATGGTTACTTCGGAGTGGGCAGCACGCCCATCATTGTGGAAGAGAAACTGCTGGTCAACGTGGGTGGCAAACGTAAGAATGCCGGCGTGGTTGCGTTTTCCCTGGACAAGGGTTTTACCTTGTGGCAGGCACTGCAGGACGATGCCAGCTACTCGTCGCCAACCTCTGCCTTTCGACATGGTCGCTTCTATGCAATCTTCATCACCCGGCTGCACCTGACCGGCCTGGATCCGAAGAATGGCAACGTGCTGTTTCAGTTCCCCTTTGGTAAGCGGGGCCCAACGGTGAACGGTGCCGACCCTGTAGTGATCGGCAACAACATCTTTGCGACAGCCAGCTACGGCGTGGGCGGTTTCTGGGGCCAGATTGAACAGATCGGCACGCGGGAAATCTGGCGCGGCGAAAAGCCGATGTCCAGTCAGTACACGACGCCGATTGAATATGATGGTAAGCTGATCGGCATAGATGGTCGTCAGGATATCGGCACAGCCCGCCTGATTTGCTTTGATCCCCAGACACGCAAAGTCGAATGGGCCGAGAACGATTTTGGATACGCGACCTTACTTGAAGCCGACAACAAACTGATTATCATGAAAACGGATGGCACTCTGGTACTGGCCGAAGCCTCCCTGGATGCCTATAAAGAACTGGCCAGTGAGCAGATCTTCCACTCCACGACACGGGCTCTGCCTGCCCTGTCAAATGGTCTGCTCTACGTCAGAGATTCAAAAACATTGAAATGTCTCAAGCTGGGGTCAGATGCCCCGGTCACTCCTGAAAAAATGACTACGAACTAGAGGAACTCCCGATCCATGACATCCCGCTCCCGTACGCGAAGTGAAGCAGAATTTGAACGCGCCCTGAAGGTCATTCCGGGAGGAGTGAACAGCCCGGCGCGGGCATTTGGCGCCGTGGGCGGACACCCGGTCGTCATCGATCGCGGCGAGGGACAGTACCTGTATGACATCGACGGCAACCGCTACATTGATTTCGTCGGTTCCTGGGGCCCCCACATTCTGGGACACCTGCATCCCCAGGTCATGTCTGGAATCGAAGAGGCACTCAAAAAAGGGACCAGCTTTGGAGCACCTACGGTTCTGGAAAGCGAACTGGCGGAACTGGTCGCGGAACTGGTTCCCTCCGTCGAGAAAGTCCGGATGGTGAATTCAGGAACTGAAGCCGCCATGAGTGCGATTCGACTGGCACGCGGCTACACCGGTCGGGATAAGATCATCAAGTTTGCCGGCTGTTATCACGGGCACGTCGACAGCCTGCTCGTCCAGGCAGGCAGTGGTGCGTTGACACTCGGCGCCCCATCCAGTCCCGGCGTTCCCCAGGGTTGCACAGCCGACACCCTGGTCCTGGAGTACAACGACATAGAGCAACTCAAGGAATCATTCTCCCAGGCAGGTGACCAGATCGCAGGTGTGATCCTCGAACCGGTTGTAGGCAACATGGGGGTCGTCTTGCCGGAACCAGGATTCCTCGAAACGGTCAGGGAACTTTGTACCCAGCACCAGTCGGTCTTCATCATGGATGAAGTCATGACCGGATTTCGTGTCGCCCTCGGTGGAGCCCAACAGCGGTTCGGAGTGACACCCGATATCTGTATGCTGGGTAAAGTCATCGGCGGCGGCATGCCTGTCGGCGCTTATGGTGGAAAAGCGGAAATCATGGATGCGATCTCTCCGGTTGGCTCGGTCTACCAGGCCGGAACCTTGTCAGGAAACCCGATCGCGATGGCATCCGGTATCGCAACACTCGAGTGTCTGCGGGAAACCAATCCCTACCCGGAACTGGAAACAAAGACGCAGCGACTGACAAAGGGACTCTCCGCGGCGGCCTCCAAAGCGGGGCTACCACATACGCTTGCAGAATGCGGCTCGATGTTCACGCTGTTCTTCAATCCCGAAAAAGTGACCAGCTTTGCGGTCTCTTCCCAGAATGATACCGAGCGATTTGCCCGCTATTTCCAGGGTATGCTTGACCGGGGTATCTATCTCCCCTGCAGCCAGTTTGAAGCCAACTTCGCTTCTACCTGTATGACAGATGAAGATATCGACCAGACGATTCAGGCAGTTGAAGAAGTGCTGCAGAGTATCGGCTGATCGATCTCATCTGAACGACAATTGACTACGGAGTGAAATCCGTCTGTTCATTGATCTCCAGACAGAATGCAGCCAGAAGATTCGCCGCGTGCTCCAGGTCTTCCAGCGAGACGACCTCGACTGGGCTGTGCATATACCGGTTGGGGATGGCGACAATTCCGGTCGCCATGCCTCCCTGGTTCAACTGCATCGCATTGGCATCGTTACCCGCGGGACGCGAAATCGAGTTAATCTGACAGGAGATGTCGTTTTTCCCCGCCAGGTCGGTGAGCGTTGAGAAAACGACCGGGTTCACATTCGGACCGCGATAGACAACCGGACCATCGCCGACATTGATCTCGCCATTTTCCTTTTTACTGACCGCGGGACAGTCGGTGGCATGGGTCACATCGACGGCAATCCCGACTTCAGGCTGAATCGAGTAAGCACTGGTTTGTGCACCACGCAGGCCGATCTCTTCCTGAACTGTCGAAACCGAGAAGACGCCGAACTCGGGTGACTTTTCACTCGCCTGGCGCAGGGCCTCCATCACAACCCAGACCCCGACGCGGTTATCCATCCCGGGTGCGGAAGCCAGCTGATTCAGCATCGGTCGGAAACCGAGCTCGAATGTGATGGGATCCCCGATCGCGACTTTCTCACGGGCTTCCGCTCCATCTTTTGCTCCGATGTCGATCCAGAGGTCTTTGATCTCGGGCACGGTTTTGCGTTCTTCCGGGGTCAGCAGGTGAATGGCTTTACGAGCGATCACGCCGTGGATCGGCCCCGAATCGGTGTGGACCTGCATGTTCTGGCCGAGCAGCATCTGGATGTCCCAACCGCCGATCAGGTTTGCCCACAGGTAGCCGTCATCATCGATATGCTGTACCAGTAGACCAATCTGGTCACAGTGGCCGGCGAACATCACCCGTCGTTTTGCTCCGGGATTGACGGCCGCGATCACATTGCCGTGCAGGTCGGTTTTCACTTCGTCAGCAAACTCTTTCACATACGCCCGCACGACCTCCTGAATGGGTCGCTCGTATCCCGAGGGAGCGGGTGAATGAAGTAGGTTTTTGAGGAATTCCAAGGATTTCGCTTCCATGATTCTGTCCTGACAATGCTAAGAATTTGCTGTGGGCCCGAAAGCAGGTGAGGCCATTCCTCTCGAGCGTTTTCTAATTATGTGTTTAAGTGGATGAATTTTAGTGACTTATGAGTATTTTTCAATGTAGGTTTTCTTTGGACAGAAGAGCAGTGTTGTATTAAATCAACGTGCTGCCTGTGGAGGGGTTTCCTGCGAAAAAAAAGCAGAAAAGAACGCCACTTACAGAGAAACCTTAAGCTAAGATTTCAATGTGTTAAGCGATCCTCTCCCTTTTGCGACAAGGGGTGAAGATCCGTCTGGTAACCCTGAATTTGCGAAACAGTAGCGAGCTGTTTCGACTTCATGACTGAGAGTAATAGAGGAACAGATGACGGACTGGACAAAGCTGCGAAAAGAACTGATCGGTGAAGGTAAACAAAGCCCGCTGCCTCCGGAAATTAAACTTCCAATGCTGCCCAAAGCAGTGATGGAATTTTCGCGGAAGGCTGAAGATCCTGCTTCGACTCCCAAAGAGCTCAGCAAGATCATCGAAACTGATGCCGGGATTTCCTGCGAACTGTTGAGAATGGTTAACTCCAGCGCGTTCGGATTACGCCGGAAGGTTTCCTCAATCCAACAGACGATTACGCTGCTGGGAATTCGTTCGACTAAGCTCTTTCTCGTCACTACCGGTCTGAAACAGGCGATGGCAACCAGCGATTCCAAGCTGATCAACCTGCCCAACTTCTGGAGTACTAACCTGGAACGGGCATTGATGGCACGCGAGATTGCCATGCTGATGAAGGTCGACGCCGACGTAGCTTTCTCGGCAGCCATGCTGGAAGACTTCCTGCTGCCCATCCTCTCCAAGGAACTGTTTGATCTGTACCTGACATTCACGATCAACCAGGACAGCGATCCCTGTCTGTTGAGTGAATATGAACGCCGGCATTTCAGCTGGGACCACTCGGCAGCTGCAGCGAACGTAATGCTGGACTGGTCATTTCCTGATGACTTGATCTGCGCTGTCTACCTGCATCACGAGGGACTCAAACTGCTCACAGACGATAATCTCGGTAAAACAGCTGCAGCCGCCGTGGCGGTTGCTTCGCTGATCCCCGATCCACTCAGACAGAATCCGCAGGGGCTCGATCAGTTACTGACATTGAATGATGCCTGGCCCGAATTCAAGCTGTTTGAACTGGCAGACAAGATTGATCAGGAATTGAGAGAAGAAGCCACAACGACGGGAAATTACCTGTCGTTGAAAAATCGACTCGAAAAACATGCGGTGCTTCTGGAAACCGAATAACAGGAGCGTACTTCTTCAGGGAGGCGCAGTGCCTCCCCTTCAGGAAACTGTGGTAGAGTAGTCGTTCGACTGCTTCAGACTTTTGTCCCACTTTTCTTTTTCGGATCGCACTTCGTCATCAGACGCCTTGTCATGCGCTGATGCCAGATCGCTTTTCAGCAGATAACGCCCGTCTTCAGTGTGCTGACAGAACTGTTTAAACCAGAGCATGCTGGCGACGTTGGGCTGGGGGCTGTAGAGAGTCACCGCGATCCCTTTTTCATACAGGTCGTACAACATTCCAAAGAAGCCACTCGGAATGTATTTGACTGACGACAGCTCGACGCCAATCGACTTGCACTTTTCGTGATCAACCAGACGCGTGAGCGTTTCACGCAACAGTGCCAGATCGGCTCCATCCCAGATTTCCATAGTTCCGAAATCCAGAACGGTTACCCCGTCACGCTCATAGACGCTCATTCGATCGCGTTTAGATGCCATGCTGTGGTTCTCTCTTTCTTCTGGTTGATCATCAAGGCTGTTGAACAGTGTACTGTTAAGAACATTGAATAGACGCAAAGAGCGGACCATTCGTATGTCTAATCCGTAAGCTCTGTTGCAACCCCTCGATAAAGTCAACGATAAAAGGGAGTTAAGAATTATGGCCCTGTTTGATATTCATTAACTCTTAACGTTGAATGTTGTGCTTTTTCTACATTGAAATCTGGAATGATGTAAAAAGACATCGCGACAGGTTCGACAAATAAAACAAACAGCTTTGTGAGGTGTTCAGCTCTGAGGCAATATCTACCCTTTACTACGGACTCCAGGTAGTGAATGTTGGATTTTGGTAACGATCATCTGATTTTTCAGACGACGTTTGAGCGGAGAGAATCTAACAGCCGGATAAGAATTACTGTACAGCCTTGAATTTACTGGCGTACAGAAACTGAAGACGCAACGTTCTTCAAGCTGTGAAACGGGCGCAGGCAACGGGAAAGTCAACCAGGCTTCTGGATGAAAGAATCAGACCTTCGTTACTTCGCAGATTATTTTTTACTGCGGGCCCGCGGATCGAAATATCGAATGGAATCGGGAACCTGAGTCTGCATCTCCTCATACAGCTTCTGCAGACGCGCCACGACTTCGGGATGGTCCTTCGCCACGTTATGCTGCTCGGCGGGATCCTTTTCAAGATTGAAGAGCATCATCGGTGCCGGCTGATCGCCCGTGAGCAATCCGGGCGGCTGGTTCGGCATAGCCTGTTCATAAGGAGCAATGATCGTCACACCATCGGGCCCGCGCGGGTCAACCCAGTCTTTCCCCTGGTTCGCCAGCAACTGTCGGGGGGACGGCTTAATGTGAAGCTTCCAGGGCCCGCTTCGTACCGTAAACAGGGAATTCCCTTTCATGGAGAAGAGCGCCTCATGCGGAGTCGGCGCCTGCTCGGTCAGCACGGGAAACAGATCCTTGCCGTCAATCACCCGGTCAGCAGGTACCTTGATTCCCGCCTGCTTCAGGATCGTCGGGAACACATCGATCGAACCACAGACAGTATCGATCACCTGGCGCGGAGGAATCTTACCAGGCCAGCGGGCGATCATCGGCACACGCAGCCCTCCTTCCCAACTGGTCGATTTCATTCCCGACAGACCAGCCGTATTCCCACCAAACCAGGGCCCGTTGTCTGAGGCAAAGATCACCAGCGTATTTTCATCGAGCTTGAGGTCCTTCAGAGTTTTCAGAATCTCTCCCACACTCCAGTCGAGCTCAGCTATCACATCACCATACAGACCGTTTCCACTTTTCTTGTAGAACGCTTCCGAGGCAGCCAGCGGCTTATGCGGCATCGCATGCGGTAGATACAGGAAGAAGGGCTTCTGTTGATTTTCCTTGATGAACTCAATGGCCCGTTCGGTATAGCGCTGCGTTAAATTCGCTTGTATGACCGGATACTCGATGACCTGCTCCCCCTTGATCAGGTTCACGGGACGCATGTCGTTGGAATACAGAATCCCCAGGTAATCATCGAAGCCGTGTCGCGTGGGGTAGAACCGGGGATTGTGGCCCAGATGCCATTTCCCGACACACAAAGTCGAGTACCCCTGCTCTTTCAGCAACTCACTGATGAGAACTTCGCTGTCCGCGATCCCCACCCCCGTATTGAACTGCTTCCCATCCGGAGCCGGGTTAAACCAGACGCCGTGCCGCCAGGGGTAACGCCCCGTCAACAGTGTGGCACGGGAAGGAGCACAATAAGGGACCGGAACGTTAAACTGCGTCAACCGCGCCCCTTCCGCAGCCATCCGGTTTAGATGCGGCGTTTTGAACCTGGGATGCCCGTAGCATTCCAGATCCCCATAGCCCAGATCGTCGGCGAAAATAATGACAAAGTTGGGGTTGGCCTGCTTCGCCTCTTTCGCCTGCAGGGATTCGATCGATCCAATACAGAAAGCAACGAGACAACAAAAGATCCTGAGAGCGCTGTTCACAGTACGGTCCTGTCTGTCCGGGTATTGATTTTCTATTTAAGCCTCCGCTGATTTGATTCCTCAGCGGAAGCTGACTTTCCAGCATACCAGAGAGCGTAACCCAAAGCAAATTTTAGCGTTAAGGCAGTCGGTCCCATGTCTTTCCAGAACACGATCCAGGCTGGTTCCGGCCGAGATTCACCTTGAGCCATCCTCGTGAATCAAGTATTTTTCCATATTCATTTTACCACCGTCCGGTTGGATTGTTTCAAACTGCAAGGATGCACGATGAAAGCCCCCCATCTCCTGATGTCGCTGGCCCTGGCCGGCTTGATGCTGACAGGCTGTGACAGCGCCAAAGATTCCATGCCTGAACCAGATGCAGATAAAGCCCCGCGCGTGACGCAGGACGAATCTCCTATGCCTGAAGAAGCAGCGCCAGACTCTACCTCAGGCTCGGAGCGTGAGGAGAAAGAAAAACACGAGACCATCCGCGTCTTCTATGGTACCGACCGCAACCTCACCGGTTCCCCCAAACCCAAAGAGTTCTTCGGCACGAAACGGTCCACACTCTCCCTCGGTTTCTGTGATGTCAGCATCCCTGAAAACCATCAACCCGGAGAACTGGAATCCCCCAGCATCTGGAAACTGGAGTTCCGCGAAAACCCGGATAAGCATGTCGTACTGAAATCGGTCGAGCCAGCCTCCGGTTCGCATTTCCTGACCGAACTCCGTAAGACCATCGAGGATTCCGTCGAAACAAAAGAAACCGCCTCAGGCGTTCTGCAACGGGGCGGCGAAGCTTTTATTTTCATCCATGGATTCAACAACTCGTTTGAAGACGCAGCCCGGCGGACCGCACAGATCGCCTACGATCTGAAATTCAAAGGGGCACCGCTGATGTACAGTTGGCCTTCGCAGAGCAGCGGTTCGATCTGGGCCTACAAGGAAGATGGACGAACCGCACAATGGTGCGAAGAAAACGTCACCCTGTTTGTGGAAGCCATCGCCCGCGAATCCGGGGCACGCAAGATTCACCTCATCGCACACAGCATGGGTAACCGGGTCCTCTCGCGTGCACTCAAAAACATTTCTCAAAAGCTGACACTGGCGCGACAGGAGAAACCTCTGTTTAACGAGGTCATCCTCACCGCTCCCGACATCGACGCCCAGGTCTTTAAAGATTCCATCGCCCCTCACATCGTGCAGACCGCCGACCGATTCACCATCTACTCTTCCTCGGAAGACCTCGCCCTCAAAGCCTCCCGGGTGGTGAATTCGCTCTGGCATCAAAGGCTGGGAGAAGGGGGCTCCTACCTGACGGTCTTCCCCAAATTCAAGAAGATCAACGTGGTGGATGCATCCGACATCGATACAAACCTGTTCGCCCTGGGACACTCTTACCACGCAGACAGCGTCACCGTCCTCTCCGATGTCCGACTGGTGTTCGAAGGGATTCCAGTCCAGCGTCGCAACCTGCGTTCCCTGCTGCAGGATCTGGCCTGGAAGTTCAACAGCAGTGGCGGCAGTCTGCTGGGACGGGCGGTTCGCGGCACTTTCCGTTGAACAGGCAAATGTCACCAACAGCAGACATAAAAAAAGAGCACACCAAAGTGTGCTCTTTCTATTTTGAACTGTCAAAGCAGATCAATCTTGGCAACCTAGCCCAGCGGGAACGGTTCTGGTTCCAGCAGGAAGGGGAAGACGCGAATCGGTTCGCCCATCGTCAGATCATCGGGATACTTCAACTGAGCAGCCCGGTCTGCAGCGAACTGCAAGCGAGTCAGTTCCAGTCCACAGTAATGATCGGCGTTTGACTCCGCGGCCACGTCTGCAAATACTTCACCAGCGGAAGCAGCATGACGACGCACACCATGAATACTGCCTTCGCGAACTTTGATACCGGCAGCGGACAGCTTGACCAGTCCCTTCAGGAAACGGCCTGGAATCGAATCCGGACCACAGACGCGTAACAGACGCTCCCATTCATCATGGGCTTCCCAGTAGTAGCCCAGGTTGAAGAAGTCGATCGCGTTCAGATAGTTCCGGTGCTCCATCCAGTTTTCCTGCGTGAGCGCCTTCGGGGGCTTCGGCTTATTACCGTAGCTGTGGCCCTTGGGATCACGATAGGGATGCGGCAAACTCTTGCCAGGCACAAACGTATATTCAGGCAGTCGGGATGATGGCAGTAGACGTACAACTTCAGCAACAGGATAAACCATCCTCTAAAATCTCCAAATTCTCTTCTAATTAGCTAAAAACAACAAAACTCTGATCTGTCTCATTCATTGACAGATGTGCCTGGGTGGCACGGGAGGCTCTTAAATGTGTCAGGAAATTAGATTTGATATCTGAACCTGACTTATTTATTCATAATAATTTCCGCACAGGTAGCGCAAATTGAAATTACTCGGGCTCCGCCCCTCATCCAAATGGGCTCGCTTGTTGTCGGCTCACAGTCAGCAATCAATGCAGCAGAGAGCAAAGGGGTAGGAAACTGAAAAAACAAGCTGAATCCGCTTATTTTCAAGCTTTAACTCACCCATCATATACAAGCTTTATTGAACTTAAAGACCAGATTTTGCAATTTGCGTCAATTTGAGAAATTTCACCGCAGCGGGTTCCAGTCAGTCAATCCAAGTCGCATGCAAATCAGTTCCCAGGCTTGTACCAATCAAAGCCATTTAACATAACCATATATAGTAAATGGACTTGCAAACGCACCCCGCCATATCACATTCGATCACCATAGCAACCCATAGTGGGTGCTAACAAATTCCCAACACAGGGAAACGACTCCCCACTTCTGATAAACGGGATTCGCCCTCCCCACTCATTTGACACCTGACCATTCCTGCCCCCACCACTGCTCAAACTGAACTTGATCCGCTCTCCCCCAATCATAAATTATCGCAATTGTGCTTCGCGCGCGAGGCGGACGAAATGAGCACTGGAATCTGCGTGACCAGTCATCCAGATGCACCTGAATCGCCGTCGATTTTTCAACCTTTTCACCGGAACCCTCAGCACTACTTCTCAATGTCTCGTACGATTTCAAATCATTTCGGAGCACATTTAGAGCATTTCACAGGCAACTCACACGAAACTCAGATCTTTCATGGAGAATTCAAAGCACAAGCTCCCCTTGACCCCCGCGCGCCGTTCCACACAATCTCACCATCAGTCAACACAAGCAAGACGAATGAGCCGCAGGGCATCAGCCCCGCCTGGAACGGTCATTGGGTCATTGGTACCCATTGTACTCGACCGTCGCGCGCATAGAGAGATGAAAACAGTGAGGCTGACAACATGCGCAGTGCAGATTCATCCCGCTCGAAGGGTTTGCACGAATGTTAGGATAGCACAGCAGGAACCGCCGCTATTCGCGAGCAAACTAGTTGCCCGTCTTCTCCGCCTCTTTCTGACGCGATTCCTCAGCCCGAATTTTCCGCGCCGAGATACTGCGAAACTCCCAGGGCAGCTTCGCGTTTTCCGGCAGCGAATCCAGCACCGCCTGCAGTTCCGCCTGCGACGATCCAGTCGCCCGATCAGTTTTCACGCGTTCGGTTCCCGACAAGTCGTGCTGCTCGAGCGGGTCCTCTGACAGATCATAAAACTCGCCGGTGGAATACAGCTTGAACCGCTGATCGCGAACCACCCGCTGCTTGTAATACTGGGTCAGACACCACGGACGCCAGGGCTCCTCACGGGGCTGATCCAGAATCTGCGGTGCAAACGACCTGCCGTCAATCGTCACTCCCGATGGCAGCGGGGCGTCGGCCAGATCAGCCAGCGTCGGCAGAAAATCGGCCGCATCAATCAGGTCATCGCTGACCCGTTCTCTGCCCACCAGCTTCGGACAATTGATAATCAGTGGCATGTTAATGCCCTGCTCTTTCAGCGAGTAGATCCCCTCTCCCGAAACACGACCGTTGATCCGGCCTCCCAGGCTCTGTTCCGCATTCTGATCGGTCCCGTTATCTGTCCCGTTATCGGGCACGATAAACAGAATCGTATTGTCGCGGATACCCAGTTCGTCCAGCGCCTTGACAAGCCGCCCGATCAGGTGATC
This sequence comes from Gimesia sp., assembly GCF_040219335.1. Classification (NCBI taxonomy): domain Bacteria; kingdom Pseudomonadati; phylum Planctomycetota; class Planctomycetia; order Planctomycetales; family Planctomycetaceae; genus Gimesia; species Gimesia sp. Next base: position 35,632 of record NZ_JAVJSQ010000030.1, read on the forward strand.
CGAATAATTCAGCATGCCCGCAAACTGCTCACGCGGCGTCAGGTCTTCTCCCAGATTATGCGGCGTATGCACCACGGGGATGTGAGTCAGAATCGTAGAGTAATAAGCACAGAACGGCTTATCCCGATGCGTCTTCATATACTCAATCAGGTAGTCGGTAAAAATATCCGGACCGAATTTCCCCTGCGTATCCAGCCGCTTCCCATTCTGAATCACATACGGATCCCAGTAGCGTTTCTTATGAGCCGGATGCCCTTTTTTCCCTTCCGGAAAAATACAGTACTCCTGAAATCCATGCTCGATCAGAGCGTCTTTCTGTGCGGGATCGAACAGATCATTGATCTGCCACTTCCCGGAGATACACGTGTTATACCCTGCATCACGCAGAATCCGGGCGAAGCAGATTTCCCGGTTCCAGTCAAAATAGCCACCCCCGTAAATCGCGGGATCGTGGTGCGTATGCCAGCCCGAACGGAACGGGTAGCGTCCCGTAAGCAGCATATGCCGCGTCGTACTGCAGACCGGCGTCACATAACAGTTGCGAAACCGCAGACCGTTATAAGCCAGATGATCGATGGTCGGCGTCTGATTTTCCGAACTCCCGTAACAGCGGAACCAGTCCTTGCCTACGTTATCGAGCAGAATAAAGATGATGTTCGGGCGCTGGTCCTGCTTTTGTTCCGCAGCCTGCACGGGCAGTGCGAAGAGAACCACGCAGCAGATCAGACAGACATTCACACTCAGACGTTTCATAACACTCTCAGTTCCTGTTTTGAAGCGCAAGTTTCGTTTCCACAGGTTCAACCTGAATCATCGCCGTGGATGCACCCCGCATTTTCTGAATCTGGGGCAGCACTTTCTCACTCGCAATATACCAGGCCATTCCCAGCAATAGCAGAAAGCCGATGCTGGCCAGAATATTCACCCCGATTCCGTTCCGATGTTCGCCCATCACTTTTTTACTGCTCGTCAGCAGCAATAACGCACCTGCAGCCAGAGGGGCCGCCACAACGGTCACCGCCTGGGCAGCGACAATCGCCACCACCGGTCGCGTCCCTGACTGGATCACGTAGAGGGCCACAAACATCCCGGTCAATAAAACTGCTGCCGTCAGGATACGCGTCCATTTATCCTGGGGAGTCCCTCCCAGGCCCAGGCTGTCTGACAGAATAAACCCACCGATCATCGAATTCACAATAAAAGACGAGTAGGCTGCTGAGAACAATCCGATACAGAACAGAATCTGCCCTTTATCACCAAACAGCGGCTGCAATGCATTTCCGACATCACCGACGCCCGACAGATCTTTCCCCCGCAACACTGCGGCAGCGGTCGACATGATCATAATCGTGATCAACGCCATGATCGTGGCGCTGATACAGGCATCGATCCGACCATCTTTCAGGTCCTTAACCTTCCAGCCTTTAAAACGGGCCAGGTAGGACTGATAAAAAGCAGCGGTAATCACAAAGGTCGTTCCCACCAGTCCCAGCAGCGAAATATTCAGGATCGAATCCGAATCACTGCCTGCACTGGGAATAATTCCCTGCGCCATTTCCAGCAGATTGGGTTTGGCAAAAAACAGATTGATGGCAAAGGACGCCAGCATTAAAGCCACGAAGATCGACATCAAGCGTTCGACCAGCTTGTACAGATTCTTGAAGCCGAACAGAAATGCAATCGAGATGGCATTAAAGATCACCACGCCATATTTGAAGTCCGTATAATTCTCAAGAGCGGAGTGCACACCCAGGTTATTACCGAACTGATAGGCCGCCGAGATAAAGAAGACCCCACAACCGATCAGCACCGTCAGTGGCCGTCCGACCATTTTTGCCAGCAACGTGCAGGTTGACTCACTGGTAACCGTTCCCAGCTTCGCCCCCAGCGACGTATACACCAGCATGAAGATAACGGAGACCAGTACGACCCAGATCATGCTGTAGCCGTCTTTCGCCCCCAGATTGGAACTGGTCAAAATACTTCCGGGACCAATCACAACACAGGCGGTTACCAGTCCGGGGCCAATCCGTTGCCACCAGTGGGGCCGGCTATTCGTTGCTGATTCTGCTGCTGCTTCACTCACGGGACGGGTATCCTCAGAAGGTTCTCAAAGTGGTGTGGGGAAAACATATGCAACCTTCATTATGCGAAACTCAAGACAAGACACAATCCTCTTCTTCTTCGTCCGGTTTTATTTTGTAAAGATTCTTAGTAATGTTTAAGATAGCTTTACAGGCGGCTCCTGCGCTGCAGACTGCCGCCTGCTTTCAAGCTGCTCGTTATTCCTCGCCATAGATTCATTCGACCAAAGGATCATCACGTGAAAGCTCTGTTGAATCTGCTCGCCCTGATCTGTCTGCTGTCTGGACTTTTCTCCAATCCTCTGTCTGCTGCGGAGTCCAACCGGAAGCCCAACTTCATCGTCATCTTTTGCGACAACCTGGGCTACGGCGATATCGAACCTTTCGGCTCGACCGTCAATCGGACTCCCTGCTTAAACCGCATGGCACGCGAAGGACGCAAATTCACACACTTCTGTGTGACCGCAGGTGTCTGCACTCCTTCACGGGCCTCCATTATGACCGGCTGTTACTCACAGCGGGTCGGCATGCACTGGAATCCCCGCGACGGACAGGTACTGCGCCCGATCTCTCCCTATGGTCTGAATCCTGAAGAAGTCACAGTTGCCGAAGTCCTGAAGCAGAAAGGCTACAAGACCGGCATGATCGGGAAATGGCACCTCGGAGATCAGCCCCCTTTTCTCCCCACCAAACAGGGCTTCGATTATTTCTATGGCATTCCCTACAGCGATGACATGACCCAGGCCGTCGGACAGCGACTCGGCGATCGCCTGGATGGCAAAAACTGGCCTCCCCTGCCCGTCATGCTGAACGATACCGTCATCAGAGCGGGCGTCGATCGTAATCTGCTCACCAAAGACTACACCGAAAAAGCGGTCGAGTTTATTGAACAAAACAAAGACGAGCCCTTCTTCCTCTATTTCCCACAGGCCATGCCCGGCAGTACCAGCAAACCGTTCGCCAGTGATGCCTTCCGGGGCAAAAGTAAAAATGGCCCCTGGGGAGACAGCATCGAAGAACTCGACTGGTCGACCGGACAACTGCTCGACAAACTCGTAGAGCTGGGCATTGATGACAACACGCTCGTCGTCTGGACATCAGACAATGGCTCTCCCATGGCCCGGGACATGAACAGCACCGAACGGGGAACCAACAAACCACTGCACGGTCGCGGCTACACTACTTCGGAAGGAGCCTTCCGCGTCCCCACCATCATGTGGTGGCCGGGCCGCGTTCCCGCCGACACCGTCTGTACCGAACTGGCAACCACCATGGACCTGCTCCCCACCTTCGCCGACCTGGCGGGCGCCAAAGTACCCACCGATCGCATCATCGACGGACACGATATCCAACCACTGATCTTTGGCAAAGAGGGTGCGAAAAGCCCCTACGATGTCTTCTACTATTACGCGATGGATCAGTTACAGGCCGTTCGCAAAGGTCCCTGGAAACTGTTTGTGCCACTCAAAGAATTCAGTCGGCACCCGCACTTCAAAAAAGGAGAAGGCTCTCAGCCGCTCCTGTTTAACGTAGTCACCGATATCAGCTGCGAGCACAATGTTGCCGACCAGCATCCGGAGATCGTCAAAGAACTGCAGGCCCTCGCCGAAAAGGGACGTGCCGATCTGGGAGGCACCAATCGCCCCGGTGCCAACCAGCGCAAAGCGGCGCACATTGAAAATCCGGTACCCCCGACCCTCAAAACAACATCCACGAAATAATCATGATTCCAAACAGAGTTTCGGACTCAACCAGCATACGAAAGAATTCCATGCATTCACTGGAAACCGACTGCCGGACCGTTAAGCAGAAACTGGATTCAGATCAAAACTTTGTTCTGCTCGACTGCCGGGAACAGAATGAATATGACCACGTCCATATCGACGCAGCCCGCCTGCTCCCGATGAGTGAAATTCAGGAACGGATCGGAGAACTGGAAGACCTCCGTTCCGAGGAAATCATCGTCTACTGCCATCACGGCATGCGGAGTCTGCAGGTCGCCAGTTGGCTGTCACAAAATGGTTTTACGAATGTCAAAAGTATGCAGGGGGGCATCGATGCCTGGTCCTGCGAAATCGATGATACCAAGCCGCGGTATTGAACCTGAACATAGCCGCGGCCCGTCCGCGTTGATACAATGTGCTCTCCGTTTTTAATGCCACACCTGATGAATCCACTGTGGGAGTTTGCGATGTCTTACGAACATGTCTTTTATCTGTTTCCGCTGGTCGTCGGAATGGTGCTCAGCAATACCACACAGGCCACCGCAGCCGATGAGCCCCTGGTCTTCATTTCAGCTTTCGCCCCCGGTGACGAGGGTGCCATCCATGCCTACAAATTCAATCCCGAGACAGGCGAGCTCACCCAGGTCGCACGCACCGCTGATGTCGAGCATCCCTTCTTCCTCGCCGTGTCCCCCGACAATCGCTACCTGTACTCGATTCATGCCCCCGGTAAATTCAGCGGCAAAGACAATGAATTTGTCTCCGCCTTCGAACTGGAAGGACGCACCGGCAAACTGAAACTGCTCAATCGGCAATCATCACTGGGAACCGCTTCCTGTTACCTCGATATCGACGACACCGGTAAAGCAGTTGTAGTCGCTAACTACACGACAGGCAGTGTCGCTTCTCTCCCCGTCAAAGCCGATGGTTCGCTGGGAGAAGCAGCCACGTTCGTGCAGCACGAGGGTTCCAGCGTGAATCCCAAGCGTCAGAAAGAACCGCACGCACACTGCAGCGTCATCAGCCCGGACCAGAAATATGTCTTCGCTGCCGATCTGGGGCTCGATAAAATCATGGCCTACAAACTGGATCCCCAGTCCGCGAAACTGACTCCCGCTCAGCAGCCGTTTGTGAGAACCATCCCCGGTGCCGGCCCGCGCCATCTGACCTTCCATCCGAATGGAAAGCAGATGTATGTCATCAACGAACTCAAGAACTCCATCACGGAATTCGATTACGATCCCGCAAACGGCTTTCTGATCGAAGGGCAGACCATTAATACCCTGCCCCCGGACTTCACCGATGTCAGCCACTGTGCCGACCTGAAATTCACTCCCAATGGTCGGTTCCTCTACGGGACGAATCGCGGTCATGACAGCCTGGCGGCTTACAGTGTCGACCCAGAAGGAAAATTATCGCTGATCGAAATCATCCCCAGCCTGGGCAAAGGACCGCAGAACCTGGCCATTACCGCGGACGGGAAGTATCTGCTCTGTGCGAATATGCCGGGGAATAACGTCGTGGTCTTCGCCATCGACCAACAGACCGGCAAGCTGACAGCCGTCGGCGAACCGATCTCCATCCCCAGCCCGTCCTGCATCATGATTCGTTAATCCGCAACAGACGGAAAGGAAAGTCTACTCGGACGGCGTTTCAGCCTTGGGTGGTTCGTCTTCGCTCTCTTCAGGGTGTTTTGCATCATACTGTTCCATCAGCAGAGAAGGGCAGGTTTCTTCCTCTTCGCATTGTTTGCAAATCACCTGAATCAGGTCGGCACCACCCAGGCGCAGCTGATTTTCTTCGCAATACTTGTAGAGTGTTTTCAAATGCGTACAGACCATGATTGGGGCTCCTCTGTATCAAATAATCGTTCCCTGTGAGTACAGGGAACAGTGAATTGTGTGTGTTGTCCGATATTGTCGATTGTCTTCAGTTATCCTGCAAGAGGAAAATCGGAACACCTGATTCTCGTCTCAGCCTGAGTTGCTTCCGCAGCAACAGTCACAGTACGATACGGAAACGGCCCCGTGGCCTTCCCCCTGTATGTTATTTAAGGTCGTTAGCGCTGCGATCCTCATTGAAAACCGAACTCATTGAAAACCGAACCAGGACAAGTAACTCATGACTCACTCCTCTGAACCCTGGACGTTTCTACATGTCAATGACAGTCATATGGGAACCGCACGTTCCTATCGCTTCCGCCCTGCCATCAATAAACGCTGGGCGGCGATTAAACAGCAGATGTCGGAAATCGACGCCGACCTCCTGCTCCACGGCGGCGACCTGACGCGTGACGGCGATACGCATGAATTCGAATACCAGCAGGCACGCGAAGACCTGAATACACTCCCCTTCCCGACATTCATCATCCCCGGAAACATGGATGTCGGCAACAAACACACCGCCGTCAACGGGGTCAAACCGCGCTGGGATCCCAAAGGCCTCGGCTGGAATGACCCGGACCTGAATATGACCGCCGAACGCCTGGACCTGTTCAGCAATTACTTTGGCCCGCTACAGTGGACCTTCATGCATAAGGAGATCCGCTTCACCGGCTTCTATGCCGCCGTCGCAGGCACCGGCCTGCCCCATGAAGACCGCTTCTGGCGCATGCTGGAACAACTCCCCGATCTGCCTGCAGGGAAACATCATGTCGCCGTCATGCATTACTGGCCCTTCATGGAATCCCCCGATGAACCGGACTGGGACCCAACCAAAGGCGAGGAATACGACAACTGGTATTTCTCAATCAATCCGCCACACAGGCAAAGGTTGTGGGAGATCCTCAAAGCAGCCAAAGTGGAGATTCTGTTCTGCGGTCACGTCCATACGGGACGCGCCGTGCAACTCATCGACGGCATTCGCATTTACCGCACCCAGGCGGCAGGCAACACCGGACAATTGGCAGAGCGCTGGCCCGAAGCAGACACCCGCTTCGGATTTCATCGCTGCGATGTTTCAAAAGCCGGGATCGATGTCACCTTCATTCCCGGCCTCGACCAGTGCGACGAGTTCGGCACTTTCGGACCGCTGGGACATCCCCCGGTCGAAGAACGTGATTACTCGGTCGCGGAAGAAAAACCGCCCCTGGTTCCCGACGCCCATCATTAATTCCCGTTGAAGAGATTAACCATGCACGGACGCGTCTTTATTGCAGTCAGTCTGGACGGATTCATCGCCCGTAAAGATGGCTCCCTGGACTGGCTTCCCGGCAGTGATGGTGCCGGCGATCAGCCAGCAGAAGATTTCGGTTATCAGCAATTCATGAACGGAATCGACGTTCTCGTGATGGGCCGTCATACGTTTGAAACGGTTCTCTCCTTCGGCACCTGGTCCTACGGCGATAAACGGGTGATCGTCCTCAGCAGCCAGTCGATTAGTCTACCAGATGATCTGCCCGCCTCGGTCGAAGTCAGAAACAGTTCGCCCACGCAGCTGTTTCAGGATCTGACAGCAGAAGATCTACACAATGCCTACATCGACGGCGGCATTACGATCCAGCGATTTCTTGCAGCCGGACTGATCGACGAGCTGATCATCACGCGCATTCCCACCTTGATTGGCGAGGGACTGCCCCTGTTCGGCAAACTCGCACAGGACATTCCGCTCCAGCATCGGGAGACGCGTTCCTTTGAAAACGGTTTCGTGCAAAGCAGATATGCAGTGCAGTCTGCAGTATCTTCAGACTGATTGTTTTTGCGACGAAATTCCCAGGATTCCGCTTCCCGCCCGAGGCGAAATCGCAGTATACTCCACCGCAGAAGACACCCACCCCGTGTGGGAAGCCTCCCCGCTATTGCCTGCCCGTCTGATTCACGAAAGGAACAGACCATGTCAACGCGAATTATTGCCTGCACTCTCATCTGCCTGCTCTCATCCACGCTGCTTTCAGCAGCAGATAAACCCGATAAAACTGCGGTCCTGGATGCCGAACTGATGAAAGCGGTCAAAACGCTGGACGAAGCCTTTTCCAAGCGGGACAAGGAAACGATTCGCAGAATGACCGACGAGCGGCACATCTCCATCGCGCCCAGCTACCAGTTTTTCAGCCAGAAAGATCAGTTGGAGGCTCTACCCGAACTCAAGCTGAGCCTCTTCAAAGCCAGCCCGAAAAAGATCATTCACACCACTCCCAGCGCGGCCATCATCACCTACGAAGCGCAAATTGAAGGAACCTTCGAAGGTAAGCAGCTGGCCAAACATGTGCAGATTCTGGAATGCTGGATTAAACGCAAGGGAGAGTGGCTTGAAGTCTCCTACCAGGAAACGCCCATTCCCTGATCGAACCGGTCGCAGCGCAGGAACTTCAGGAATTCGCGGGTTCCTGCCCGGCCTCTTTCATCCAGGTCTGCAGCATGTCACGCAGCATACCCAGTTCCTTCAACAATTGTCCCTGGTCTTTGTTCGCATGTTCGAAGCACCAGGGCCCCCGAAATCCGGCCTGCCAGCCAATTTCGAAACAGCGTTTGAGATCGTACAGCGGATGCTCACCGCGGGGACCAATGGCCCGCGCCTTGAAGTCACAGGTGACTGCAATCGGAAACGTCTTCGCCAGCCCCGCGTAACGCAGTTCATCACTGTCCCAGTTCCCCGTATCGGGACAGGCAGCCACCTGATGACCAATCGCCTTGACCAGTTTGACGACTGACTCGGGATCGTTCTGCATCCAGCCATAATTCTCGACCAGCAGTTGGACGTTGCGTTCCGCACCGTAATCACACAACTCCCGGTAACTGTCGATATGAATCTGCATATCGGGACGCTGCCTCCGAGGCAGCGGACGCGCCCACTTCAGCCCCAACTCGGAAGCCACATCGATCGACGCCTTATAGGTTTTCAACGCGTGTGCGCGGGTGGCCTGATCGGGACTGTTCATATCCAGCTTTCCCTGGTTCATTTTCAGGTTGGTCAACACGCATCCCGCCCGATCCGCTGCATTCCGCAACTGCTCCAGATACTTGCCAGCGGTCACTGACACTGTGGACGTATTCAGATCGATGATCGTCATCCCCAGTTCCTCCCGCAGCATGCGGGGCAGATCCAGCAGAGAAATTTTTCCCTGGGCAGCCCGGGGCGAGAGATGCCCTGAAAGAGAAGAAGTCGTGATCCCCAGCGCACGCTCAAGTGCGGGAGCCGCCTTGGCTTTCTGCCCTGAATCAGCCTTGATAGACCGTTGATCCAGCAACGGAATCGCCAGGGCACCGCTGCCCGCCTGTAGAAACGCTCTTCGTGAAAACTTCATTTTTGCTTCTCCGCTTCAGAACGCTACAATGCATGCGCGACAACTTCGATCTGCCATCGTACGCCAGTTCAAAGTCAGATGTCATCCGGAAATATTGATTTTTCTGAAACGCAGGCCACTCCAATGAAGTATTTCCCCTGAACGGACTTCCCTCATCAGTCGACTTTCATTCGAACGAATTGCCGATCATGCCCGATTCTCTACTTCGATTCTGTACGCTGCTCCTGATCTGCTGCTGCCTGCAATCAGCCTCGGCCCGGGAGCAGGCACGCCCCGAAATTCAGTCCAGCGCCGGCCCTCTGCAGTTCAAAGACATTCGCTACCTCACCCGTTCACTCGCTGATTTTCCGAACCGCAAGGCATTCGTCATCGTCGCCTGCAACACGACCTGCCCCCTCGTCAAACGCTACATCCCTAAACTCAAACGCCTCGAACAGCAATATCGCCCGCAGGGAGTTCAATTCATCGCCCTGCATACCGGCCCCGCTGATTCCATTCGCGAGATCGCCGAATTTGCGGTAGAACATGAAATCCCCTTCCCCAATGTCCAGGATCGCAAGGGAACCTCCGTCGCCGCTCTGGGACTGACCCGCACGCCGGAAGTCGCCGTGCTGGATGCCAGCTACCGTCTCCATTACCGCGGCCGCATCGATGACCAGTACCGCATCGGAGGTTCGCTGCCGCGACCTTCTCAGGAGAATCTGACGGCCGCGATTGAAGGAGTCCTGCACGGAACACCAATTTCCGTGACAGAAACCAACGTGGATGGCTGCCTGATTACCCACGCAGCCGAAACAGAGCCCGACCGGTCACTCACGTATTACCATGACATTCAGCCACTCATACAAAAACATTGCACGGACTGTCATCGCCCCGGCACTGAAGCCCCCTTCGCTTTAACAACGCTCGCTGAAGTTCAGAATAACGGTGCGATGATCGCCGAGGTCGTCTCCGACCAGCGCATGCCTCCCTGGTATGGAGGGACTTCACACGCCGAGTTCGCCAATCACCGGGGCATGTCCCGCCGGGAACGTAAACAGGTCACGGACTGGGTCGAGTCAGGCATGCCCGCCGGTATAGAACCCTCCGATTTCAAACCTGTGCTCACTGAAGTCGACGCCGGTAAGTGGCTCATCGGCGAACCTGATCTCAAAATCAGCATGCTGGAAAGACACGCCCTCCCCGCAGAAGGATACATTCCCTACCGCTACACCATTCTCCCCTACGTCTTCCCCGAGGATACCTGGGTCTCTGCAATCGAAATCAAACCCGACAATCCCGGCGTCGTCCATCACTGCAACATGGCGGCTGTCACCTTAACGAAGAAATGGGACGAATCGAATTTCCTCACCGGAAAAGTGCCGGGCTCGGGACCGATGATGCTGCCCGAGGGACTGGGAGTCATGATCCCCAAAGGGAGTGCCCTGGCGTTACAGATTCATTACACCTCGACCGGCAAACCGGAAAACTGCCGCATCTCGGTCGGCTTTAAATACGTGCAGGGCAAAGTTCAGAAAAGGTATCGCTTCCTGATCATCAAAAATACGAAATTCGAGATCCCCCCGGAAGCCCCGCACCACGAGGTCAGGAACACCCGCACACTCAAACAGGATGCCCACGGCATCGGACTCTTCGCCCACATGCACCTCCGCGGCAAAGATCTCTCCTTCCTGGCCCATTACCCGGAAGGGAAACAGGAAAAACTGCTGGTGATTCCCAATTACAGCTTCGACTGGCAAATCGGTTATCTCTGGAAAGATCAGCGGCACTTCTTCCCCAAAGGCACCCGCATCGAAGCCATCGCCCATTACGACAATTCGGCGTTCAATCCCTTTAATCCGGATCCAGGTGCCACCGTCAGGGAGGGACCGCAGACCTACCATGAAATGCTGTACGCGTTCTTCTTCTACACCTATGCGAATGAGCGGCTGAATCTGACCATCGATCCCCGTACCGGACAGGCGGTTCCCTGACCGGCGCCTGCAGGCTGCTTTCTGGTTGAGAACTGGTTATGATTGTCAGGACGTAAGCGTTATCTGCAGTATCAACCGAAGCCGACTGTTTGCCGAGAATCCTCATGCGTGTCCTGTTCCTGATCTCCGGGAAGAATGTTCCCTCCTCTCGATTTCGGGTGCTGAATTACCTCCCCTTTCTCAAACAGGCAGGCATCTCCTGTACGGTTCTCGCCAGTTACCCCGAAAAATATGAGCACATCCCCTGGCTCGGCTACCGCCTCAGCTACCTGCTCAAACGCATCACCCGCTACCTGCATTATCTCTACGCCTGTCTGCGCCCCTTCGATCTGATTTTCATCGAACGGGAAATCTTCGACGTCCCGGCCTACGACATGGAACTCCGGTTCCTGAACCGACCCGCCAAATGCGTTCTCGATATTGACGATGCGATTTTTCTCCGCTATCCCGAGAAATTCCAGGTCCTGGCGGAGAAAGTCGACCTGCTCATCGCCGGCAATCAGAATCTCTGTGCAGTCGCACGTAAACATAACGACCGGGTCCGCCTGCTCCCCACGTCGGTCATCACCGGCAAATACCCCCTCAAGGATTTTAGCCAGCCCTCCACCGCAAAACCAGTCATCGGCTGGACCGGGCTGGATACCAACATCCCGAATCTGAAACTCGTCGTCCCCGCACTCAACCGCCTGGCAGAAAAATATGAATTCACACTCTGTATCATCTCAGCCTCCCCCGATCCAATCGCAGAGCTTGAGCTGAACGGAGTCGAAGTCCGCCACCTGGTCTGGAGTTCGGAAACGGAATACCAGGACCTCTCCGCCTTCGACATCGGCATCATGCCGTTAGAGGACGATGAATGGTCCCGCTACAAATGCGGCTTAAAGCTGTTGCAGTACATGGCCCTGGGCATCCCAGCCGTCGCGTCGCCGGTCGGCGTCAATGCCGAGATCATTGAACAGGGAGAGAATGGGTTCTGTGCCGATTCAACCGACGCCTGGTACACCTCCCTGGAGCAGTTACTCACCTCACCCGAGCTGCGCAAACAAATCGGTCTCAGCGGCCGGAAAACGGTCGAGAAAGAATTCGATGTCGAACGCAACAACCAGCGTTTGATACAGTTCCTGGAAGAGACTGTGGACGGGCCTTGAAGTATGAGTTTTCTATTTGTTAGTCGGTAAAATCATTCACTTTAGCCATTCCGAGCACTTAAAGCAGGACCTGATTCAATTCGCTTTTCCAACCTTAAATATTTTCGCATCAAAATGCATATGTTCATAATTACCAATGAGCCAGTTTTTCTGATCTTCACTTAACTTATCATTGGATGATTTCACTTCAACAAATATCAACTCACCATCTTTGTAAACCAATAAATCTGGCCATCCACAGAAATTTTTCCAGTAGTTTCGTATAAGAAAGTGCAACACCTTTTTTAAGTTCTGTTTACCTAATATCTTTAATATCTTTTTTGCTTTATCAACATCATCCTGCCTATGAGCCCATAAATATTGCCTCAGATTATTACTATGCTCAAACCAGTAATCGAAGAGCCACTCAACATCATCTAAGCTTTCAATATGTTCTTTTATTTCTGCTTCACGACGAAAATAATATCCTTCACATCCAAAATCATCCGGCATCTGCATACGCACCATTGATCTTGGTGTCACATCCATGTCAAAGTCAGTTCTATTACCAAAACTCGACCATCTAATATTTGGATCATCTGGATCCTCCATAAGTATCCACATAAAGATACCAAACAATACATGAAAAGGGACGCTTTCCGTTTCGATTGTTTTATAGCCTCTGTTTTCGAAGTATCTCATTGCAAATTGTTCTACTTTTAGAACTTCGTTTTCATATTCTATACCAACCTTCCGTTCATCTCTTTTTACATGTTTCGCTTTTACTAAGATGACTTCTGTGCTTGTTTGGTCTATTACTTCTCTTTGAGTGATCTCGGTATAATCATATTTTGGATTTTTTTCATGTAACGATTTCAGTTCCTCGATAACTTCCTTTTCAATTGCTTTTCTTTCTTTGGAAAATTCATCTCCTAAATGACCAAGATAAGTTGGATCTAGCTCTGGATGACTAGCGTAAAATCTTTTTGTAGTTTCGAAAGTTATTTCACGCCAATAGAAACGAGTTACTTTTGTTGTCCTCCCTGGCATCGATGAGACAGGTGCTGCTGTAACTTTTTCCCCTCTACATTCTTGGCAAATGTTTTTTTGAAAACCGATAGTAACCGGAATCCTTTCTTGTGTATCTAACTTCGAACCTTGACTAAGCTGATGAGGAAGATGTATTTCTCCATAATCTTTGTCACACATACACATCATCACCTCATTACAAGCTCGACATTGATACTTTCTTATTAGCTCGTACTGATTGAGACATATTACATGTTTATGTTTACATTCATTCATAATAATGCATCATTATTCATTGCTACTAGTGATTTTCTTTTGGGACTTGTTTTCCAGTTCATCCATTTCATCAAGCCATTGTTTATGTTCAGCTACGATCTCTGGATTACGATGCGAGAAATGATACTGTTTTTCGTCAATTGGTTCGCATTGAATAAAAGACAGGTCGAGCTTGTAATTTATCTGAGGTTCAAAACAATGATACAAATTTGATTCAGTAGGCTGTCCATCTAAAAGCCAGTCTGATCTCAAATGAAATTGTGACCTTACAAATTTCATTTTTGATCGATGCACTCGCCACAAATCTGTAACGTAATCAACATATGTCTCATCACTAAAATATATTCCGTTCATAGAATGATAAAATTGTAGCGCATTGATTTTTGATATGTCACTTCTTTCAAAAATGTCATAAAACATCGATTGTTTAAATGTCACTCCATATTTGTCTCTATCAATCAACATAATGGCCGTCCATGGATTAATTGGGAAAAATATTTGTAAGCCAGGTGACTGGAGACCCAAAACTCCACGATTTTTAACATTACGCAGATAAGTATTGAGAAACACGACTGGAGCATCACTAAAAACAAATGGATAATCTGTTTGATTTCTTAATAGATATAGATCCAAATCCATAATTAATGGCACGCTCTCTAAAGCAATACCAATACCCCGCAAAGCTGACACCCAGTTGTCTTCCACTAATTCAACTTGTTCATCGTCAATATATCTGACTAAATCATCATCTCCTTCATGCTCAAGATAATCACGAAAACACCTTAGGAAGAGTGCCATGTTTGCTGGAGAAGTTTTGGCAATCTGGTGTGCTGTCCGAGCTCTTTGAAATAAAATAGCTTCGAAGAGCCAAGCCAGTTCTTGATCAGAAAAGAAGGGAGAACTACCATCCCAGGCAATCTGAAGTGCTGCGCATATTGCCTTACTGTAGTTAGCTTCAAGTGATGAAAATTGAGACTCTATTTCTTGAGACCCATAAAAGTTTTTCTTTGAACACTGCCCTTTGATAGGAGCATTATTTATAACTCTCCCACACTCATTAAGAAGAAGAGAAATCTGTCTGCTGCCATTTGAGAAGTTCTTGAAATAAAACTGTGGAACAAAATGTTGATTGGCATACTCCGTCATTTAAATCAGCTTTCTGAAGAATGGGTAATTATCTACAACACTTCATAGAAATCGATTTATTTGTACGAAGCCTAAAATAAACATTATACAACCATACTGTTCTTTAAGACACGTTTTTTAATTAATCGGTTCGCACCATGCCCAGGCGCGCAAAAAAAGCCTCACTCAGATTTCTCTGAGTGAGGCTTTGATATAGCAAAAGGTTGGTGGTCAAACTTTAAGAGCATCGTCCTCATCAGGTTGTTGATCGGACTGCTATTGATAAACAGTCATCAAGTATCCTTAG
>NZ_JAVJSQ010000032.1 GCF_040219335.1 Gimesia sp.
GCCACAGGCAACAGGAGACCACAGAACAAATGCGCTAGAGTGATTAACCGATACTCACCGACCAACCGATCGCGTCTAAAAATTAGCCGCAGGGCGTTAGCCCCGGTTGAAACGATGATCGCCAACACGCATTCAACTTCAGAGGCGCACTCCGACACCACAACGCCCCCTGTATCGGGTGGTCCCGGATGCAATCCGGGATTGCCGCAGGCAACAGGAGGTCGCAGAACAAATGCGCTAGAGTGAGAAACCGCACCTCACCAGCCCACCGATCTAACCTGATATCATAAGCCGTAGCGCCTATTCCCCGATTAGACGCATCCCCCCGTGAGCGGCAAAGCGCTAGCTGCCGGTAACCAAGGTCGACGTGGAATATAGCACCGGTGGCTAGCGCCATTCCGCTCATAAAATCGAAGAGCAAATGCGGTATAATGAGAAACCGCACCTCACTCCCGCGTTCCCTGCACCGTCCCCTTCAGCTTCCCAAACACGCCCTCACCCCAGACAACGCGCGCCTGCTGCAACCGCTTCACATCCGTCGCTGCAAACGCAGTCGCTCCAATCTCCTGCCCGTCCTGACGAATCACCAGTCGCCCCGGTTCAATACAAAACTCCAGCTCCAGCGGCTGATCCTTCCATTTCAACTGCGCTGCCAGATTCCCGGGCATCTCGAACGCCAGCACGGCTCCATATTCCCGTCGCTGTGCATCGGTCAGAAACGTGTACTGATCCGACCAGGGATAGGTCCCCTTGGAAGAGGTCGAGACCATCAACGCGCCCCCCTGCGGCACCAGTCCGGTAATTCGCTGCCCCCAGTGATTGAGCACCAGCTTATGTTGCACCGCCTCCGCCTCGTAAGGATGCACCGTCTTGTCCGTCAGTTCGGGATGCGAAAACATCCGCCCCTCAGAAAACCAGCGGTCAGCGTCTGCGTCGTACCGCCACAACTCGGCCCAGGGCCAGACCCCCACAAACAGATCGCCCCGGTAAATCGCCAGCGTCTGGGCTTCACGGGCACTCGGCGAAACACCCGGCAGCCGGGGCGGCCAGCCGGACAGCTGCCTGATTTCTGTGCCCCCCGTATACTCAAACAGCTCACCCGACGGATACTGGGCCAGCAGCAGCCGGTCCCGAAAGTTCAGCATCGAATAAACCTGGTAGCTGCTTTTGTCACTGGCTTCCAGAATCGTCCGCCACTTTTTGCCGTCGAACACATAGACGCCCCCCCAGTTCGAAACCGTGAGCAGTTCATTCCGAAACTGCCCCCAGGCGAACGGCGTCGCTCCCACAAATTTACAGTCGATACTTACCGCCCGCGACAGATCCACCGCTCCCCCATCCGACGGCTTCCAGGGACAGGCCACGACCTTCGTAAAGCCCCCCTGTTCGGACCGCTTGCCATGATAGAAACAGAGAAATCCCTGCGCATAATAAAAGTTGTAATAGCGTCCCTCTGCAGGTGGTTCAAGAATGATACGCCCATTATAAGCCGCCCGGTTGGAAGAAAACGTGAGCACGCCGGTCCCGACTCTCTGCATGCCATCCCCGGAACTCACCGGTCCCGTGGGAGGCTCCGGCGTATCGATCCACTTCCCGGCTGCAGGATTCCAGGTCCGTAGCGCCCCGGGACGATAACCACTCCAGGCAGAAATCGTCTGATTCAAATCCAGCAGATACACGCCCGTGTCCAGATCCGGATGAGGCAATCGCTTCGTCTGTGCTGTCGGAGTCGTGCCCGGCTGTTTCACATAAAACTGCAGCGTGTGCCGATCGCCGCGAAAGCGGGTGTTGTAGACATCCATCAACCCGGCCCCGGCAATCACGGTGCCATCCGCATCACGCAGTTCAAACAGCGAACCAAAGCTCTGACCGACATCCTCTCCCAGATCAACCCGGGCCGAGATCTTAAGCAACGGCGGTGCGGCCTTCTCCGGTTCCGCAGCATTACTTCTGACAGACTCCAGACAGAGGAAACCAAGACAACCGGTCAACAGCAAACAGAAACGCATCATGGTGTGGCACTCCACAGGCGGGTTTTCGGAACGCATTTGAAGCATCCATCCTAAAGGTCCACCAACCGGGATACAACCAGGAATCGATTCCTGGTTTTACTCACTCGCCATCATCGAATCCGTTTCCTGCAGTCGCTACAATAAGTCGCCAGTACCAGACACACAATTCAAAACAAAATCACATCCCAATCAAAAAGTAATCTGAATGCGTTCACAGGGAATAATCACACACTGGGATGATGAAAAAGGCTTTGGCTTTATCACACCCCAAGACGACGGCACCGCGGTCTTCGTGCACATCAGCGCTTTCACTCGAACTGCACGCCGGCCGCAGACAGGCGATCCTGTTTCGTACGAAACCACCCCGGGCAAAGACGGTAAACCCAAGGCGGAGCATGTCCGTTTTTCAGATCAGTCCCTGGTCAAGAGTCTGTGCAGCGCTCCCGCTGTTCTGTTTACGGTACTCTTTATCTGCTTTCTATTGGTCTCTGTTTATTTCAACCGGCTCTCCTGGCTGGCGCTGGTGGCATACGGTGCCGCGAGCGTGATCACATTTATCGCCTACGCCTGGGATAAATCAGCGGCCCAACGGGGAAAATGGCGGACAGCAGAAGCGACCCTGCACTTGATGTCACTGGTAGGAGGCTGGCCCGGCGCACTGGCCGCACAACGCCTGCTGCGACACAAATCCAGCAAACAGAAATTCTTAGTCGTCTACTGGCTGACCATCTTCCTGAACGTGGCAGCAATAGGCTATGTAGTCTGGCACAGTGATTTCGGTTTGATCAATTAACTGATCAGTCTGTGTATTTCCTGAAGGCATAATCGACATTGGCTAATTTGAAGTAAGCAATCATTCAGAAATAATCTGATGCTGGATGAAATTGGGAAGTATCTTTATCCCGATGTAGAAAGAATGATTCAAAGATTAGAGTAAAACTATGTTCGACAAATCTGAGTTCTTCAGTTCTGATCAGTATTTACGCCTAAGAGGCAAAAGTGTCACGCAAGAAGATCTTGTTCGTGCAGGAGAGAATTTGACACTCGAACAATTAGATCTAAGTAATTCTAATCTCAAAGACGAGTGGTTGATCCATCTAAAGAAATTGCAGCACTTAAATGTCTTAAGTCTCGATAATACGACAATCACTGATGCAGGACTCAAGTATCTGCAGGAGTCAATTAAACTGAGTATACTTAATCTTAGTGAAACTGCGATCTCTGATGCGGGACTCCTTCATCTAAGAAGTTTAGAACAATTGAATTTACTTGATCTCAGTCATACTCAAGTTTCAGATGACGGACTGCTTTATTTAGAAGGTCTTCATGAATTAAGAATACTGAATTTATTTGAGACAAAAGTGAGTGATGCAGGAATGATCCACTTAGCAAAATCATACAGACTAATTGAATTAAATCTGGCGTGCACGAGGATCACTGATAAAGCTCTCTGTCATCTGACCGAAATGGAAAATCTCTATGAATTAAATCTAAGTTCTACAGACGTACGAGGAATTGGTCTAAGTTATTTGAAGCGATTGCCTCAACTGAGAAACTTAAGCCTGAGGAAAACTAAGATTAGTGATTCAGCTTTAGAATATTTCAGAGACTTACCCGACTTGAAATTTTTAGATTTATCTCACACCAGAATCAGTGATTGTGGTCTCGAGCATCTCAGAGGGCTCACACAATTAGAATCGCTTCATCTGAACGATACTCAGGTCGGTGTGCAGGGGATTCGCAACTTAAAAGAGCTCTCAAATTTAAAAACATTATACATCAGTAATACAAATGTGAGTAACGATCAAATCATCCTTCTGGAATCAATGTTTCCTCATTGCCATTTCAGGCCAAGTGCGAGAGAGGTTGAGGTTTCGATGCTCATTGAAAAAGCTGACGATGCTGTATTCGATACAGATTGGGAACGTGCAGCAATGTACGGTAATCGTCTGGCTGAGCTGCTAGAAGAACCTGATCTCGAAACAATTGAAAAAGAAGTCGAAAATGATTCGCTTTCAGGAATTAGTGCAGTTTGTGATCTGTCACGTTGGATCACGGTTTGCGAGTCCAGAAAAGAATTTGAGGAAGCGACTTTGTATGCCGCTGCCAGTATCGCGATTCAAAAGCAGATGGTTATTAAATCCTATCTTGAGAAAGCACGGGTTGATGAATGTTTAAAGGACGATATTGAGTGCTTATTCATTGATTGTGAGTCTCAGGCAATTCGCTATTTTAATTTAAATAAATTGGAACACTCTAGAATGGTTATGAACGAGGCTCTTGAGCTTTCAAAGTATTTCCAGGTACCCCTTGATGCAGATCAGCAAGAGTTAGTTGAGGAATATGAGCTTGAATAAACAGGCCCCTTTGATCAAACATGCTTCCCCGTGAGCGGCAAAGCGCTAGCTGCCGGTAATTAAGGTTGACGTTGAAGACAACACCGGTGGCTAGTAACTCCGATTACAAATAGTTTCCCACCAGAGCAAATTGTTGCCATTGCTTCCTGGTTTTCCTGAGTTCTCTCCAGGTGCGGGGGCGTTCGATCTGCTGTTGTTTCTGTGTGCGGTGGCCGGTATACGTCCAGCG
>NZ_JAVJSQ010000033.1 GCF_040219335.1 Gimesia sp.
GAAGCACGACATCGCTTCATTTCAGTCTCAACTTTCAGAAGCGGTCAAAATCAGGATTGAGATGTTCGCCCGTTCGGACAAAGGAGAGCCCATTGACGGTTCTTATCTGACAATGCTCTGTTACAAATCGTTGTTCGATGCGCTGGCGGCCTGTGATCTGAGTCGTGCCGAACAGTTGGCGGCACATCTCGGCGGACGCGCTGAACTGGAGCGCGAACATGACCATCCGTTTGATTATACGCTCGGTTACACTCTGCGTGCCTTCGTGTTGCGCGATCAGGAGCAGATGCAGGAATGGACTCCGAAATTCGTGGATCAGTGTCATAAGTCGAAAATGACGGATTTCCTGGGGTATGGTGCTGTCTTTCAGGCGCTCATCAGTCGAGATACAGCGGCGGTGAATGACGGACTGGCGAGCATCGTCCAGGGACATCAGAAACAGTCGAAAGGGAGCGGTATCTTCGTGAGCACTGACGATGAACTACTCTGCATGTGGGGGCTGGGGATGGCCAATCTGGCACGGGCACACGGAATTCCCTCCGAAGCCGTTCCGCCATTGATTCCCCGGGACTTGTTGAGTCCGGTGAATCGCAGATGTTGAAAGCAAACTATTAATCAGGATCAGTTATGAGCTACCAGGTTAACGAGAAAGAATTTGAGAATGTCATTCGGTTACCGTCCTTTGACCGTTACCAGT
Organism: Gimesia sp.; assembly: GCF_040219335.1. Classification (NCBI taxonomy): domain Bacteria; kingdom Pseudomonadati; phylum Planctomycetota; class Planctomycetia; order Planctomycetales; family Planctomycetaceae; genus Gimesia; species Gimesia sp. Next base: position 698 of record NZ_JAVJSQ010000033.1, read on the forward strand.
ACTTTTTGAACAGGGTGGCGGACTGGGAAGAGGTCTGGAGTGTGGGCCACGCGGAGGGCTGGCGGATGATGAGCGATGCGGAGGAGACGGTCTGCATTCCGGTCTGGCCGGCGCGGGCGTTTGCGGAAGCCTGTTGTCAGGGGGACTGGTCCGGGGATGAGCCTCGGGTGATTTCGCTCGATGACTGGATGACCCGCTGGCTGCCCGGTATGTGTGACGACGGCAGAAAAGTGGCCGTCTTTCCCCTGCCCTCTGACCAGGGGCTGGTGTTGGAGGTAGAACGCTTGCGTGAAGATCTGGAGGAAACGCTGGAGCAGTATGGATAGCGGTGTGAAGACGTGCTTTCGCCGGGATTCCGGTTGTTGCTACAGCAACTGGTGGTCTACAATTTATGCTGGACTGGCGTCAAAGTTTTTGAGTGGGGAGATGTGATCATGTTGAGGTTGGGGTTTCGATGTCTGCTGGCGGGGGCGCTGCTGGTCTCTGTCTGCCAGGCCGATCCGGGGTCACGGCAGGTGGCTCCTGCGGATGCGCGTCAGTCGGTACCAGGTCAGTCTGTGCAGGGTGGTCGACAGGCTGTGAGTGGCAAGTCTCCCTGGCGGACTGCGACACCGCAACAGCAGGCGGAAATCGAAGCGTTGATCGATCAACTGGTGCTCGATACACGCATCGATCCGAACGACATGGTTGCCCGGGGTAAAGCGTGGGATACCTGCATCGCGGCGTTTGATAAATTGTCGACTTACCAGGAACGGGCCTTTCCACAACTGGTCCAACACCTGGACGACAAGCGGCCTTCGATACCTTTCCGAAACCATCGTCTGGACTTTCAAGTCGGGAAAGCCTGCTATTGGAATATCTACTATCAACTGCAGGACCGGCCCGACGACTATTCCCGCTACGGTTATTACCGCAAAGGGCGCGACGGGAAAGATCATCCTCAGCCGTACTGGAAAGGGACTCCTTTTGACGATGCGGGGGGCGTGAAGAAATGGCTGGCGGCCCACCGGGGGCTCTCCTATCCGGAAATGCAGGTCAAGTGCCTGCAGTGGCTGCTGAAAAAAGAGAAGCAGATCGGTGTTCCCGATGCTGAGAGTTACTTCCGCAACATCCTGCCGCTGGAGATCCAGATTCTAAAACGGCGACAACAGGCGGGAGAAGATGTGCAGGCCGAGCTGAAACGCCTGCAGAAGATCAAACAGGAAAAGCGGGTCGATCAAATTCCCCGGAAGTTGTTGCCGGGGGAAAAACTTCGCCCCGGCACTTACCAGGTCCGGCGGTATTGGAAAGGGCAATGGACCAGCATCGGTACCCTGCACCGGGATGACCGGGAGCGACTGACGTGGGAACTGCGGGCGATGCCGGGGGATGAACCGTGAGCTTGTCCTGGACCATGACTATCGAACAGAATGGGCCAGAGAACCCGTATCTAAATGAATTACAGAGATCAATCGAACGGAAGAGACTATGGCCGGACTGGCAGACCGCTTACCGATGCTCGTTGAATTGCGTAGTGAGAATCGGGAAATCGTACGGGCAAATGCAGCCGATCCCAAAAAGGACTGGAATGGCATTTGCAGCAGCACGTTGGCCAGCGACTTGCGTTTCTTTGCGATCGCCGATTATTTTCTGAAGCACGACATCGCTTCATTTCAGTCTCAACTTTCAGAAGCGGTCAAAATCAGGATTGAGATG
>NZ_JAVJSQ010000034.1 GCF_040219335.1 Gimesia sp.
AACACGACCACTACCGATGAAGATCCTTGCTGCATAATCGAACCAGGAATAGGCAAACCCACCGTGAGCGGAATGGCGCTAGCCACCGGTGATATATACAACGCGGTTAAAAATTACCGGCAGCTAGCGCCTTGCCGCTCAATTTCTGACACGCTATCACTTCCCGGAAACGGCACTCAGCTCTTCCTTACCCCCGTGCTGCGGCAGCAGGCGTTTGGCTTCCTTCAATACGAACTCGGGATCCATAAACGGTTCGTAGCTGATGTCCTGCCAGACGACGTTCCCTTTCGCATCGATAATGAAAGTGCCGTGCAGGGGCTGCTTTTCGAAATCGTCGTAGACATGGAACGACTTAAAGACATCCAGCTTGCTGTTTGAAAACAGCGGGATCGGTAAATCCCCTTTGTCGTAATTCTTGATGGATGTCTTCAGGCCTTCCTGGTCGTCAGTGCTGATCGCCATCAGCGGGAAACCGGCCTGCTCGAACTCCTTGACCATCGGAGCGAATGCCTGCAACTGCTGCGCACAGTGCAGACAGCTGTAACCCAGATAAAAGATCAACACATGCGGCTTGCCCTTGAACTCATCGGAACTGCGGAGCTGGCCTTTCGCGTCTTTGAGCTGCCAGGTCGGAGCAGGGGAGGGTTCCCAGCGGAACGGTCCCAGGGTTTTCAGATCGGGTCGATCGCCGACATCGCTGGCCATTTTGTTTTCAATCCGCCAGTCTCCGGCATAACCGGCTGCCTCGGCGACCGGTGCCAGTCGAGTGAAGAGGGGCACATCCAGGTCGATGGTGGCAGACAGCTTTCTCAGCTTGTCAAACTCTTTCTTCGCCTCTTCCTTCTTGCCGGACTGCCAGAGCAGTTCGACCAGCGTCGCCTGGGGCTGCACTTCATTCTTATGCGAACCGATCAGCTTCCGCAGGGCCTTCTCTGCTTTTTCCGCATCGCCTGATTTCCATTGAACGACAATCAGGTAAACGTCGTCGGCACCACCCGCTTTCTTCAGCAGCTCGTGTCCTTTCTTGAAGTCACCCGCTGCGATCGCCTGGTGCCCCTGCAGGGCATCGATGTGTTTCTGGACTTTCTTGATGCGGGCCACAAATGGCTTGCCCGCTTTTTCTTTTGCCGCTTTAATGTCCTTCTCGGTCGGGGCGGTTTTCTTTTTGGAATCTGCTTTCTCGTCTTTTTTTGCGTCTTTTTTCTCGTCTGTTTTGGGCTCAGACTTTTCGTCCGTCTGTTTGTCGTCGGCTTTCTCGGGATTCTTTACTTTCTGCTCTGCGTCGGCCTCCGCTTTGGTTTTCTCAGTCTCCAGAGTCTCTAACCGTTTCTGCAGTTGCGCGATCACCTGATCTCCCTCGGCAGCGCGACCACTCTGGAAATAAGCCAGTCCCAGGTAACGCAGACGATTCAGCTGTTCGTCTTCCTCTTCAGTCGGCTCCAGGTAAGGTGTCTGGCTGAGTGCGATAATATCGTCCCACAGTTCGTAGGTGCGCAACACCTGCAGCAGACGCATCCGTCCGTACTTGGCGCTCCCCCGTTTTTTGAGTGTGTTGTATTTAGGGTGCTGAGGCAGTGAGATCATATTCTTCGCCAGATCCACAGCATCATGCACGCGACCAATGAAAATCAGGTTGCGGATCAGCCATTCGTTGTTGTGGGCATAGTTGTGAATCTGGTCCGGCATGACCGCATCCCGCATCATGTGGGCGTGGTCCACACGGGCCGAAGCTTCCTGCTGCCAGACCGCATCCTGGTAGCGTTTGAGCCGCGAATAAATGTGACCGGGCATGTGCCACATGTGGGCGATTCCGGGGGAGGACTGACCGCAGTTCGCTGCTGAGGTCAACGCCATCTCCGGCTTGCGATGATCCCACAGATGAATTCGATAGTGGTGGGCGGGGTGCATCGGGTTCTTAGCGAAAATGTCCTGCAGCAGTGCTTCGGCAGCCACATAGCTCGTGCTGGCAGACCGCGATTGATACAGGTGCACCGCCAGGAACGCCTTGGCTTCCAGGTCATCGGGATATTCGATGATCAGGTCTTCCAGCGCTTTGGTATAGGCTTCATTGCGTTCCTTGCTCTTTTTCTTGTCAGCATTGATGTAGTCTTCCAGCGCCTTGATATATTTCTTCTCGCGCGGCGTGATCTTGTCGAGCCGTTTGTTTGCTTCTTCGATGAACCCCTTGGCCCGCTTCTCGTTTTTCAGGTTGCACATCGCAGCGCCCCAGAAGGCCATCGCACAGTCTTTGTCGAGATTGGCTGCATGCCGGAAAGAACGCTCGGCTTCCAGGTACCAGAACCCGTGCAGCTGTCCCAGCCCCTGATCCAGAAACTTCTGTGCTTCCGGATTCTTCACCGTCACATCGAAGTGTACGTCGCCCGTGCCTCCCATCAGGTAAGCCGCCCGCCGCGGTCCCTCGTTGAAGACTTCACCATGATACGAATGGCCCGCCAGCACATCGTCCGACTCGGCAGAGTCCTTGGCGGTCGACTCGGTTTCGGCAGACTTCTCTTTCTTCGCCTCGGTCTTGTCAGCGCTCAACACGGGTTCGGCAGAGAAACAGAACAGGCCAGCGGCTGTGGTCAGGGAGAGGAAATAACGCTGCAGGGATGCGGGGAGGATCAAACTCATAATATTCACTCAGTTGTTTGGAATGATTGAAGCTATGATTCCATCGCGGCGAAAACCGCGCACGTTACGCCATTTTACCCCCGCCGGTTTCGGAATGTCGATCCTCCCCGGCAGAATCGGCGGACAATTACCGGAAAGATGCACTTTGACTGATATCATCGTTTCACACAGGAATTCTGCTTGCCTGATATTAATGTTCAGATTAGCATACCCGGGTTATGGCTCGAGTCTGTTTTACCCCCAACCTGGAACGCCACCTGGCCTGCGCTGCAGCGGAGGTCTCCGGTACTTCCGTACGTGAAGCACTGGACCAGGTGTTTGAAAATCAACAGCAGCTAAGGGGTTACGTTCTCGACGACCAGAATCGGCTGCGGCAGCACATGGTGATTTTTATCGACGGCAAAACCATCGTCGACCGGGTTCATCTCAGCGATGCCGTCTCGCCCGACAGTGAAATTTACGTGATGCAGGCACTCTCCGGCGGTTAATTTAAACCTCTATTCTCGGCTCTCTGAATCTACAAAAGAAAGGTGTCGGCATGAGCGCTCGACTGCACGTCGCCACACGCAAAGGTCTGTTTCATCTCAAACGACACTCCGGGCAATGGTCCATCGGTCGACACGATTTCGAAGGCGCCCACGTCTCGATGTCGTTGCATGATCCCCGTAACGGGATGACCTATGCCGCTTTGAACCACGGACATTTCGGCGTGAAACTGCACCGCAGCAGCGACCAGGGAGCGAACTGGGAAGAACTCACACCTCCCGCTTATCCGGAGGGCGCCGTGAAAGGGGCAGACCCGTTTACCGCCAATGGAGAACCGAAGCCCGCCAGCCTGAATGAAATCTGGGCGCTGGAAACCGGGGGCCGCGATCAGCCCGACCGCCTCTGGTGCGGCACCATTCCCGGCGGACTGTTCCGCTCCGACGATGCCGGCACCAGCTGGCAGCTGGTCGAATCATTGTGGAACGCTCCCGAGCGGATGCAATGGTTCGGCGGTGGCAAAGACGACCCCGGCATTCACTCCATCTGCGTGCATCCGAAGAATAGTCAGCAGGTCGCGGTCGCCATCTCCTGTGGCGGCGTCTGGGTGACCCAGGACGACGGTGCCACCTGGAACTGTCAGACCACCGGCATGTTCGCCGAATACATGCCCCCCGAACAGGCCGATAATCCCAATGTACAGGACCCACACCGCATGGTGCAGTCCCCCTCGCGACCGGACACCTGCTGGGTCCAACATCATAACGGCGTGTTTCGCACCACGGACGGCATTCAATCCTGGCACGCCATCGAAGGCATCCAACCTTCGAAATTCGGTTTCGCCGTCGCGGTCCATCCGCAGCGTCCCGATACTGCCTGGTTCGTTCCCGCGGTCAAAGACGAGAACCGCGTTCCCGTTGGAGGCAAGTTCGTCATCGCCCGCACCACGGACGGCGGCCAGACCTCACAGGTCCTCACCAAAGGCCTCCCAACAGGTAAGAGTTACGACATCGTCTACCGCCACGCCCTGGACGTGGATGACAGCGGCGACGTCCTCGCCGTCGGCAGCACCACCGGGAATCTCTGGATCTCAGAAGACGGCGGCGACTCCTGGCAAACCATCTCCAGCAACCTCCCCCCCATCTACTGCGTAAGGTTCGCCAAGGCGTAGCCAGTTATAGCGAAACTCAATCTGTAAGTTCCGGCAACTTTTTACGCAACCGGGTCAGGCCTGCCGTGGTGACTCGGGTGTCTTTCGTATAAAGTGAACTCAGTCTGGTCAGGCCCTCCAGATGCACCAGACCTGCATCCGTGATCCCGGTCTGATTCAAATTGAGCCGCGTGAGATTCTTGAGAGTCTCTAATTGAACCAGGTCGTCATCAGTCACCGGCGTCTCAGACAATACCAGGATCTGCAACTGAGGAAACTTCGAGATAATTTCTAACCCTGCATTCCCGGCCTGTGTTCCCCCCAGGAAAAGAAATTCCAGCTTTGTGAGCGCATCCAGTTCCTGCAGCCCTGCATCACTGATCTGCGTCTGACTAAGATCCAGGATTCGCAGTGCCTTCAGACCGGCCAGATGTCTCAGACCTGCATCTGTGATTCGGGTCTCGTTCAGGCCAAGCTCATATAGATTGGTTAACTCTCGCAGATGGGCCAGTCCCGTATCCGTCACTTGAGTGCCCGTCAGATAGAGCCCCGTCAGCTGCTTCAGACCCGCAAGATGGATCAACCCTTGATCGCTGACTTGAGTCCAAAAGAGTGTAATGCGCTGCAGGTTGTCAAGCCGCTTCAGATTTATCAGGCCGGCATCACTGATCGCGGTCTCATGTAAATCCAGAAACTCCAATCGGCGCAGGTTCTGAAGATGTTGCAGACCACGATCACTGATCGCGGTATTCCCCAGCACGAGAGTCTCCAACTCTGCGAACCCTTCGAGATGCAACAGTCCCGCATCATTGATACTCGATCCGTTCAGGACCAGTGCTCTCAGTTTGTGCAGACCCGCCAGTTGAGAAAAACCCTTCTCAGAGAACGTAACATCACTCAAATCGATAAGTTTCAGATTCGTCATACGACCGATGGCAGCCAGGTCGGCGTCGCTGAGTTCCTGTTGACGGCAGTCGATTTCGAAGGGCTGCTGGAATGAATCCCAGACCTCTCGACTCACATTCCCCTGAATCCAGTTTTGCCAGGTAGAAGGCAACTGGCCCAGCACCCAATTCGGCTCCGATTCGATCACAATCTCCGGATTCGATTTCAATTGTTGAATTGCCCGGCTGTGCTGGATTCCAGGCACGACAAACAGCACCACCCCCGCCACAACCACCAGCCCGATCCCCCGCCAGACCCACCGCAGGCGGCTTACGCGCTTCTGATTGGGTTTGGGTTGGTCCATAGATTACGCTCCAGCAATAGTGTGCTGTAATTAATATCAGTTCCACCAGGTTAATCACTCAAATTCGGCAACGATTTACGGAGATGAGCAATACCTTCTTCCGTGATCTGTGTTCCGTCATATAAGATTTTTGACAGTGTTGTAATCCCTTTCAGGTGGTCCAGTCCGGCATTACTGACCTTTGTATTTTCAATTTCAAGCCACACCAGCTGTTCCAGTCCCTGCAGATGAACCAGTCCTGCGTTGGAGATTCGTGTCTTGTTAAGATAGAGATCGTACATCGCATTAAAGTCCTTTAAATGAACCAGCCCGGCATCACCGACACGAGTCTCACTTAAATTGATCGCGTAAAGTTTTTTCATCCCTCTCAGATTAACCAGACCAGCGTCCGTAATCTGGGTACCCTCCAAATAAATTTCGTACAGGTTAGTTAACGCTCGCAAATGCGCAAGCCCCTCGTCAGTCACTTGAGTCCCTGATAAATCGAGAACTTCCAGTTGATGCAGATTCTGCAGATAAACCAATCCTCGATCACTGACTTGAGTTCCCGCCAGACTGAGATACTTCAAATTCCCAAGTCCTTCCAGATGCTTGAGGCCGGCATCGCTGATTTTTGTTTCTCTCAGTCCGAGTTTTTCAAGCGAAGGAAAACGATTTAACAGCGCAAGCTGTTGGTCAGTGATGGATGAATAAGAACACTCAATCAACTTTATTCGTTGAAAAGGCAGTAGCCTCTCCTCTCCCAGTCTGTCTGTCAGCCAGTCCTGCCAGGACCGGGGTAAGGCACCCAGCAACGCATCCGGCTCAGTAGTCAACTCCACGTTTTGAATAGCTTGCAATTGACGAATTGCCCCACCGGTCTGTACAGCAGAGACTACGAACCAGACCAGACCCGCCACAACCACCAGCCCGATCCCCCGCCAGACCCAACGCAGGTGACTCACGCGCTTCTGGTTGGGTTCGGGTTGGGTCATCGCAGAGATTCCTTCAAAACAACCACTGTTGTCCTTTGCCCGTGGTCGGCGGACGGAACTGTTTAAAGTCCAACGCCGGCAACCGCTCATCCAGACCATGCTTGCGCGCGAAGACCTGAAACAGATTGCCAATCTGCTCAGAGATCTCACCGGTGCCACGAATCCGCGTGCCGAACTCGGCGCTGTTGAGCTTCCCGTCCCGTGTCTGTCGGATCCGGCTGATGACTCGCTCCTTCCGCGTGGGTTGCGTCCGTTCTAACCATTCCAGGAACACCGGCTCCACCGTCAGCGGCAGGCGGAGCATGATATAACTGGCCGAGCGCGCCCCCGCCTCTTTCGCCGCTTGCAGAATCGCAGGGATTTCATGATCGTTCAAGCCGGCAATAATCGGCGAGACCATCACCTTCGTCGGCACTCCCGCCGCCGAGAGCTCGCGAATCGCCCGCAAGCGGGCCGCAGGAATACTGGTGCGGGGTTCCATCTCGCGGGCCAGCTCGGGATCGAGCGTCGTGATCGACAGGCTGACATTCACCAGCGACCGCTGCGCCATCGATTGCAGAATATCCAGATCGCGCACCACGAGCGCATTCTTCGTGACGATTCCCACCGGCTGATTCGCTTCCGACGCGACTTCCAGACATTGTCGCGTCAGCTGGAACTCGCGTTCCGCGGGCTGATAGCAGTCCGTGATGCCGGAAAAAGCAATCAACTCGGGCCGCCAGTCGCTGCGGCTCAGAAAGTCGCGAAACAGCTTCGGCGCATCCCGCTTGACCATGATCTTCGTTTCAAAGTCCAGCCCCGCGTTGTACCCCAGGTATTCATGGAAAGGCCGTGCATAACAGTAACTGCAACCATGCGTACAGCCCCGATATGGATTGACGCTAAAGCGGAAGTTGAGATCGGGCGAATCATTCTCTGTCACGATCGACTTCGACTGATCGTCCAGGTATTCAATCCGTCGGGGCCGGGAGAGATATTCGTCATCCCATTCCAGCTGCTCCAGATCCGGCTCGGTGTATATCGACTCAAACCGGTTGGGGGGATTGATGTGAGAACCGTGCCGCATGACTCGCTCGAATCAACAAAGAAACAAAACACCTGACACTTTGTTTATAGGCGATTCACAGGCAGGAGGGAAGGATCTTTTTCAAAGATGCAAAATTGACGACGTTTAGCTCCATAAAGTTACGACTGCTCCCGCTCACTCATCCATCTTACGACAGGGTAGAAACACGTCGAACGAGGCACCGCTCTCCGACTTTGGGCTGAAGCAGATTTTGCCCCCCGAAGCCTCCACCAGCGAGCGACTGAGCGAAAGACCGATTCCCAGCCCCCCCTCTTTTGTGGTTGTAAACGGCGTAAACAGCTGCCCGACAAAATCGTCAGGCACTCCGGGACCGGTATCAGAAACAGTAACCCGCACCATGAATTCGCCAGCCGGCGCAACTTCAATCGTCAACTTGCGTGATACAGGCATCTCGGACATCGCGTCCATCGCATTCAGAAACAGGTTCGAAAGTACCTGCTCAATCTGCACCCGGTCCGCATAGACCACTGACATTCGGGATTCGCTCAACAGCTGCACATTGATCTGTTTCTGACGCAATTCATATTCAATCAACTGCAGGGTACTGCGGATACTGTCCAGAATGCTAAACCGCATCAGTTCCTGCGGGCGTTTTTCGGCCATCGACTTCAATCGGCGGACAATATTCCCCGATCGGTGGGAGAGTGCTTCGATCCGTTGCACCAGATCCGAAACATCCTGCCCCAGCTCCATCCGTGTTTTCATGGCAGAACTGTAATTCGCCATCGCCGTCAGCGGTTGATTCAGCTCATGGGAAATTCCAGCCATCAATTCCCCCATGATCGCCAGCCGCGAAGCATGCGCCAGACTGTCACGGTATTCCTGCATCTTGCTGGAGGCCATTTGCCGTTCCGTAATATCCTGCACGGTCCCATGCATGCTGATGACGTTGCCCCTGGTATCTTTTTTCACGGCGCCCCGTTCGTGTACATAACGCACCTCCCCGTCAGGACGGATGATCCGATGTTCGATACTGTAGGGCAGATCATTTAAAATCGACTGCTCCACAACTCGTTCCAACAGTCCCCGATCCTCCGGATGGATTGTCTCGAGAAAGGACGGATAAGTGGGTCGAAATGTGTCCGAGGGAAGAGCAAAAATCCGGAAGACTTCCTCCGACCACCAGAGTGAGTCGTCCGCAACGTCCCATTCCCAACTGCCGATATGCGCAAGTCGTTGTGCTTCGGACAGTTTATCATGCGTCTTGTTGAGTTCGATTTCAGACATTTTCTGTTCGCTGATATCTTCAACAATGATCAGAATCTCATCCTGCAGGTAAGGCTGCACCCGGGCCCGACACCAGCGCTGCTGACCGTCTACCGTCAGTGGATATTCAAACGACGCCCGTTTCCTGTCTGCCTGCACCCGTTGAATCGCTTCGGTAAACGGCAACCTGATTTCTTCGAGAAGCAGTTCCTTGAGCTTACTACCTGACGACAGATCCCTGTTGGAAAATAGATACTCCCGATGTCTGCCATTAAAGTTAACGATCTCTCCCTCGTGGTTGATTACCAGTACCTGGTCGGGCAGCTTCTGAAATAATGCTTTCAACTGAGCCGTCTTACGTGCGAGCTGGGTTGTTCGTTGACGGACACGCTCTTCCAGCAGTTCGTTCTCTTTGAGAATCGCAGCTTCATCCTGCTTCCGCTGAGTAATATCCTCAACAATCCCGACCATGCGGGTCACTTGATGCTGTTCGTTGTAGACGGGAAAGGAGCGAGCTTCCAGCCAGCGGAAACTCCCATCCGGGTGCACGACCCGAAACTGGGGAAAATGTGTACTGGAAAAATCACCTTGAATTTTCTGGTTCATACTCTCCATCAGGGATTCCAGATCGTCGGGATGAATCCGTTCGATCCAAATAGTGGGATCGTCGTAGATACTCTGACAGGGCTGTCCCCAGAACTCCTCATATTTCGGGCTGACATAAAATATTTTTCGCAAGTCAGCTGAACTCACCCAGAGCATCTCATGCACATGCTCAGAAATCTGGTGGAATATCTGTCTGCTTTCGCGCAGCGTCTGCTGTTCTTCCAACCGTTCCGTAATATCCACGGCCACGTTGAGAGTCCCAATATTCGTTCCTGACTCATTCTGCAAAATCGAAAAGTGCCAGGCGATCCGTTTTACCGTTCCGTCAACTGTCAACACATCGTTTTCATAATACTCGACGGGTTGAACCGCCCCCTGTTCCATAAACTGGTGAAAAAAAATACGGGCTTCCTCCCGGTTATCAGCGGGTAGAAAATTATCGAACCAGTTCATCCCCAGAATCACTGACTCTTCCGCCTCCAGCAATCGACAGCCATGCGGATTGATCAGCGTGATCTTCTGCTCGGCATCGATCACCAGGATCATCTCCCGCACCAGCCGGAAGTACTGTCCGGCCAGATCGATTTCCTGTTCCCCCCCTGTGACAGTCCTGCTGACTTCATTTACGACAGCCAGCAGCCCGGAAACCGCGCCTGAACCATCTCTCTGACTGCGCCACTTAACCTCTACCGGAATCCTTTTGCCGTCCTGACGACGATGAACCGTCTCCTGACAGTGAGACGAAAGCTGTCCATCAGCTAATTGCTCGAGTAGTTGCCGAGAGGCATCATGATCCTGATGATCCGCAATCAGGTCAGCATAATGCCTGCCTTTGAGTTCGACCTGCGGATACCCATGCAACTCTGCAAAAGTGGTGTTCGCAAACAGGATCATTCCCGACAGGTCGCATTCACAGACGGCACATGGCAGCGCGTCGAGCAGCGAATGATCCCGACCTGTCTGATACGAGGCGCCCCCCACGGGCCCCCTGGTAACAGGTGTTTCTGCAGCATCAATCCTGCGATGCTCCTGCTCCAGTTCTCCGACACGGCGGCGGAGGCGAGTCACTTCATCCAGAAGTTCCGACGTCTTAGCGTGTGACATGTTTCCCTATCATCCTTTCAGGAAAAGCCAGCTCATAAACGCTTGCGTTTTACCAATCCGTTTTTCAATTATTCCGTTGAACACGCGTGAAAGCGCATCCTCAAGCGGACTCTTCTGTATCATCTGTCTCAGGTGGTAACCCGCGGCGCTGGAGCGTCCGTTCGAGTAGCAGGTCATACACGGGACGGCTTCCCAGGGACTGGGCAACAATACTGGCCGTCATGCAGGTCACAATCATCGCAGGCAGTAACTGAAAGCTGGCAGTCATTTCGGCAACCAGTACAATTCCCGTCAGTGGCGCCCGCACGGTCGCAGCAAACAAAGCACCCATCGCAGCGACCGCAAACGCAGCCGCCTGCAATTCAACCTGGGGAATCAGTTGATTCGCCAGTGAACCGAAGCTCGTTCCCAAAAGTGCCCCCAGCGCCAGCATGGGAGCGAAGATTCCCCCCGGCACACCCATGGAATAACTCAGAAAAGTCATCACCGCCCGCACCACCAACAGTGCCATCAGCACTCCGAGCACAGGCGATTCGACAAAGATCTCCTTCACCAGAGCTTCACCACCGCCAACATAATCCGGTGCGCTGACCATCAGAGCCCCGACAACCCCACCCACGGAAGCCGCGATCAACAGCATTGTCTTGGCACTCAAACGATCGGCGGTGTGCAGACATTTCAGCAGCACTGTATTGAAGCCCGCTCCCAGCGCACCAATCAGTGCACCCAGCAACAGGGTCAACACAAAGGTGAGCAGCATATTTTCCGGGGGCACCATTTTGGGCAGCGAAGCCTGCAGCTGCGCCGGTAACTGGGGCAGGGTACCAAACACCTGGTCGTTTATCAGGTTCGCAGTAATACTCGCAATGATCACCGCATGCAGCGCCACGAAGCTGTACTGAAACCGGTGACGCACCTCTTCGATCATAAACAGGATCGCCCCCAGCGGCGCGCTGAACGCCACGCTTAATCCCGCGGTGGCGCCTGCAGCCAGCAGCGTATTCAAAGTATGATTATCCGAACGGGCCCGCTCTGCCACAATCTGACCGATGCAGCCCCCCAGATGAATCGTGGGACCTTCCCGTCCCAGAACCAGCCCCGCGCCCATCGAAAGCACGCCGCCGATAAACTTCACCGGCAACACGCTCCGCCAGCGGAGCATCATCAACTCCCCCATCACGCCTTCGATTTCCTGGATACCACTCCCCGCGGTCTCTGGTGCATACTTGCGGACCAGCACTGCCGACAGGGCAACCATCACGGCCCCCACAACTGCTGCCACAAGTACCGTCAGCAGCGAATAGCCAGAGAGGAATTCCACGATCAGTTGATAGACCTGGATGGACAGCTCGACACAATAATGAAAGGCCGCCCCCAGCGTACCGACGCCCAGTCCAATGATCAGCGCCAGCAGATAAATCCACATCGCTTGCTTGAGCTCCAGGTGCCGGCGCAGCCTGGCTTCCACCTTGTTTACATCCATTCCTCAGGCTTTCGTGAAAATCATTTCTCACTCGATACGCAACAGGGGTAAGATAGCAGTTTTCGAGGACCAATGGTACACCAGCCAGCACTGTTTTAATAGACCCATTCCAGGGGAATCCCCTTCACGAAGACCACGTATCCGATCGTCAGCAGATAACAGGCAACGGCCCCCAGACCCAGCCCCAACCAGGGATGCTTCCCCAGTACGCCTCCGGCTGCAATCAACAACCCCAGCAACAGTCCTAAGCACAACGCGGGAAGGATTTCCAGCCGGATCTGCTCGGCCACAAGTATGATCTGCCACACCGCAGCTGCCAACAGCCCCACCACGAAAATCGTCAGCAGCTTGGAATCAGGCAGCGGGTCCCCGGCCATGGTTCTCATCCGGTACTGGAGGTGTGAGGCGTTAATGAGCAAGCCAGCGGCACCCGTATCTGGTTACTACAACACTCAAGCAGTATAACAGACCGCGCCAACCTGAAGCCGCTTGGATTTGAATCCACCTTTCGATTTGACCTGCGCCCTCAGTCCTCTCTCGCCAGTTTGAAAACGGTTTTGGTCTTCTTTCGTAAAACCGTTTGAATTATTCAAAATAAACATTTCTCGTTGATCAGTTTTTCGTTCGATTTGCGGTTTCATATATGCCCCAGGATGACGTTGGCACAAATGATCGCACGGAAGTTCAACACGCGAATCGAGCAATTCATCGACTCTGATCTGCCAGGCCAACATAAGGACCCGGCCTGATTCCTTTCTGTATTCGTCAACGTCTGCTCTCTGTTGAACACGCTTGAATAGTTAAATTCCGTGTACCAACACGGGCATTTCTCGGCTGTTGCCAAACACATCTTGCAGAGCCACTGTTGAGATGGATGTTCTCGTTTTTCATGTCTGCTTTTCAGGGAAAACTCAAATGACAGTTCAAAAAAGTATCAAGCTACCAGCTCCCGATCGTAAGAAGTTCAAAAAAGGTAGAGAGACCCTCAGCGTGGAAGGGCTGGAAAAAACCGCCGGACAGTTTGATAACAAAGTACCCATCGCCTGGTTCCAGCGAGGAACCCAGGTCAGCCGGGCCGTTGCCCGCATCATCACTCCCTCCGGGCTGGGAACCGGCTGGATCGTCAATGGCGGTTTTGTAATCACCAACAATCACGTCATCTCCAATGCACACACCGCCGAAGATTCGCGGGTGCAATTTCAGTATGAAGATGACATCAACGGAAACCCGCTCGTCCCCCGCGCATTTGACATCGAAGAAATGCTGGTCACCAACGCTGCCCTCGATTATACGATTCTGAAACTGGCTGGAAACGCCGAGCAGGATTATGGCTTTTTCGATATCTCCCAGGCCACACCACCCCAACCGGGTGACATGAACACGCACTTCCCGGTCGTCATCCAGCATCCCGGCGGGCGGAAAAAAGAGTTCAGCGGCTTCGAAAATGAACTCGCCAAACTCAGTGAGACACTGGTCTGGTATACCAGTGATACCGAACCCGGATCATCCGGTTCTCCGGTTCTGGGAGGGATCGACTTCAGCCCGTTTGCCCTGCATCACGCAGGTGGCCCCCAGTTTATCAATGGGGAAACAAAGATCCTCAATGAAGGCATTCTGCTCTCAGCGATTGTGCATGACCTCGTCACAAATCATTCCGATGTCGCGGCTGAAATGGGACTGCAGAGCCATGAAGCCCTGCTGGATGACGCAGCCGTACTCTGGCTCAACCGGGGACGCGTCGCCAGTTATGTCAAAGCGGTCCTGGCTGGAGACGAAGAAGTCAGTGAGGTCGAATTGCAACGCATGAATAATGCCTTTCAATGTCCAGGGGGCACACCCGGGTTCTATGATGACATCCTGACACTGCAGAAATCATTCTCGAACCTCAGCGCCACTTGCGACCAGGAAGTAGTACCCGTGCTCGTCGCCGCCGCTGGGGTTGCCGCCGGTGCGGCAGCCGCTCACTGGGGTCACGTGACGAGTAAAGAAAACATGGCCGCCGCCGGCCCGAATGCTCTCACGACAACAGACTTCACACTCAGCATGGAAGGCTTCCGTATCAGCGGAGGAGGCACCGTCTTTACCCCGGTTGGCAGAGGAGATTTCGGCGTCGGACTTTCTGTGGAAGGATTCAGCTTTAATGGTAGCGGAGGCGTCGGTCTCGCCACACCGGTCGGCACTGTTTCGGGTGGCATTAAAGTACACGTTGAGAATGCCAACTGTATCGAATCGTTGTACCGGGGTGTACACGGCCTGTTCGATGTCGCTGACCCCGATCAGCAGCGATATTTCGCTACCATCCAACCGGAAACAGAAGCCCTGCCGGTTCTTGCAGGTGTCTTCATTGCCGGTGTCGCCGCAGGTGCCAGCGCCTATAAGGCCGGTAAATAAACCGTAGATTGCGTGAAATGAACAGTCCGGATGCTGGGGGTGAGGTTGCCCGCCAGGTCTCTCATCATCCGGACCATGTTTACTGTCGATTCATCCCCGAGTCGGCTGTCATCTGCTCACCAGCTGAGGTAATTAGTAATACCTGAGGGAATACGCACATGCCTTACCTCGACGTTCTTCGCAACGATGAAGCACTCGCCCGGGAAACACTGGGCAAACTCCGTACGGGAAGCCTGCCTGTCAGGCCCGACTTACGGTTCTCGCAGGTTTCAACCTTTGACAAAATCAGCGCGGTGATCACAGACAAGCAAGTCGTCGACCTGGGTGTCATCGAAGGGGGAACGGCTCTGCAGGAATTCATTCGCCCCGCGTTGTTTGTGCAGAATGGGAGCTATCAGGTTCCCCTCTCTGAAATCTGGAAGCAGAAGTTGAGCCAGGCGAAAGAGAACCTTGAGCGGGCGATCGCGTCTACCGGTAGAATTGAAGTCAAAAATCACGACAGTCTCGCCTGGGTCGGAACCGGCTGGCTGGTCGCACCGGAGATCATGGTCACGAACAGGCACGTCGCGGTCGAATTCGCCCGGAAGTCAAACACAGGCTTTCGCTTTCGCAAGAACCGACAGTTAAAGCCGATGAGCGCACACGTGGACTTTCGCGAAGAACACCATTCACCGCTCGAGGAAGAATTCGAACTCGTCGACGTACTCTATATCGAACCGGGAGATGATCCCGACCTGGCATTTTTCCAGGTACAACAGATCAACACCATGGGAGTACACAACCCCGCCACACCACTCCAGCTGGCAGCAGACGTCGCTCCAGGTACCGATGTCGCCGCCATCGGCTACCCGCGGGGAACCAGCGGCGAGCAGAACTGGCCAGCGATTACAGAATTGTTCCAGGGCATCTTTGGCGTCAAACGCATCTCGCCGGGCAAAGTGAAAACGGTGGAAGAGTCTCAGCTCACACACGACTGTTCCACACTCGAAGGCAGCTCCGGATCGCCCGTCGTCAATTTATCGACCGGGGAAGTCGTCGGCATTCATTTTACCGGAACCTATTCGGTCGCCAACTACGCCGTCCCCTCCACTCTCATCGCAGACCGGTTATACCAGCTGCTTTGACAACTTCCAGACAGACACTAATCGCGCACATCGCCTCTTTGAATCAAGAGCAATTCTCAGCGGGTAAGCCCGAATGCAATTCGGGCCAAGCGCAACTCACTCAACCAACCTGGAACAGAGATTCAAAACATCGCCAGGCAACCGATACCATCTCCCCTCAAAGTAACTGCATTGCCTTCTCAATCTTCTGCTGTGTTTCCTGTTTCAGATTCGGTTGCTGTTGAGCCCAGTCCAGCCAGTAATACAATACGGGAGCCAGTTCCGTCCCCTCTTCCGGAATCTTGAAACAGGTAGGCAAAACATGTCGGCACGGCTTTCCCTTACCCTCTGCAAGTTGCAGAATCGTATCGACCATCGCCGGGTGTACCCGCTTCCGGTCACACTGCTCAACGACCAGAATCCATTCTCGAACTTCCGCCACCGGATCGTTTAACAGACACCCACTCATAACCTCAATCGATTCTGCATCACCAACCGCGCTCAAGACTGTGATCCTCTTTCTACGATCGCGCCAGTCAGACAGTTCCTCAATTTTCTGAAACACAGGTGTCTTGTTTTCATCCAGATGCTGACTGCGTTCCGATTCTGTCGCCGTCGGCTCGGAGTTTGAATTGCACCCCGGCACCACAAACAGACATCCCATTAACAACAACATCAAGAATCGCATGCTGCTCCCCAAAAACAACCAGAAAATAATGCACTTGAATTAAGTCTAGTTGATATGTGAAAATACGTCACGCTGTTTTCTATTCCGTCTTATGTGATTCTGTTTCATTGAGTGCGATCAATCTTTCTATGCCATTCATAGCGGATTTGTGCTAGTTTTCATTTTCCATGGCCGACCTCAAAAGCCGACAACTGATCTACCTCAAGGGATTCCTGTTCCTGATGATCCTGCTCATCGCCGGGGGACTGATCCTCTTTGAAACCCGTTCCTGGCAGATCGCGATACTGCTCCTGCTTGTCGTCTGGTCTTCCGCCCGCCTGTATTACTTCATGTTCTACGTCATCGAAAAATACGTCGACCCCGAATATAAATTCGCCGGCATCGGCTCCTTCCTGCAGTACCTGTTTTCTCGTAATAAAAAATTGTAAAGATCCGTTTGAGCATTAAGCTTTGAGGATAATCAAAAGATATGGGAATCCAACCCAGCATCTACCCCATCCAGCACATCGGCACCGGCCTGCTGGCCGTCATGCCCAAGCCTGCGAGTGGCGAATGGATCGAAGACGAATTCGCCAGCATCGCCCGTTGGGGGATTACGCATATCGTCTCCCTGCTGGAAGAGGCAGAAGCCGCGGACGTCGGCCTCGCACAGGAACGCGAACTGGCCGGAAAAAACGGGATGCAGTTCACCTCGTTTCCGATCCCCGACCGCTGCTTGCCTGCAGACAGCGCTGATTTCGTCCGGCTGACAAAATCACTTTACGCAGGTATTCACTCAGGCAGCCAGACCGTCGTGCATTGTCGAGCAGGCATTGGTCGCGCAGGCATGCTGGCTGCCGGCATTCTGATTCAACATGGTCTCTCCGCAGAACAGGCGTTCGAATTCGTCTCCCAACAACGGCGCGTCCCCGTTCCCGATACTCCAGAACAATTTAACTGGATCTGCCAGTTGCAGACACAGATCAGAGAATAGAGTCACCAATGATGAACCACAATTGGAAAACACTGCTTCTACTCACCTGCCTGCCCGTCGGTTGTGGTGAGAACACCAATACCAAAGTCCCACCGCAAGCGACAGTAGAGCCGACTCAGCCAGTTCAGGCAAAACCGTCGGCGCGGGAAACCTCCGCACTACTGGATCAGAGCGTGCTTGGCGAGATCGACTGGCTGGTCCGTGCCGGCTTTTATGACAAGGCTGACCTGATGCGCATCATCTGCGATGAAATTTACTACGATTCCAACCTGGACGCTGACCAGGTCTCAGCCGCCATCGATAAGCGGATCAAAGCATGGATGCAGACACAGAAAACCTGGCCCAAGGTCACCGACTGTGACAAGCTGGATCAGGTCTTCGCAAAACTGAACGAGCGGGGCATCATCGCCCTGCAGAACGCCGGCAACACACAGTCCGACGGTTACGAAATCTTCGAAGATACTCTCAAGGAGCATCCCCAGCCCACTAGCGTCATCGGTTACTGCTTTTATCACAATCAGGATCTGGAACGGGTGGTTGACGGCGATGATCTTTATCTGGCGTTTGGGCCAGTCAAAGCAGAGGACGAAAAGTCCAGAGGACCGGAAATCGGAAAAATCATCCAGCAGGAACTGGAGCAGGCTGGTCTGAAGGTCAAATGGGACGGAACTTTCAACGAACGCATCCGCGTCACTGATATGGCCTGGCAGAAACGCAACCCGGCTTGCAAACCCATTGATTTTGACATCTGAATCAATTTTGTCAGATTCTGATATTTTCCGCGCCCTCTTATCGTATTTTTCGCGTCCCGTTGACTGGAAAAAGCAGCCGAAACTCTATAACATACCTGCTTCCCTGTGAGGCTGAGATTTTCAGCCCCATTTTCCTTGAGATTCCTTCGACATAAGTCGATACAATCACAAGGGATACACCACAGGCCCAAGTGGCGGAACTGGCAGACGCGCTAGATTCAGGTTCTAGTGTCCGTAAAGGACGTGGAGGTTCGAATCCTCTCTTGGGCACCTTAATTTAAAAGGACTTACGACGTTGTCGTGAGTCCTTTTTTCATTTCCCACCTCCCCATCAGCCACAACAGCACTTCACTCCCGCCGACGTACAGTCATCATCAACCCGGGTTCTCACCGCCTCTGCCTCAAAAAACGGCATTTCCGAGAAAGACCTCCTGTTTTTAGAGCTTGCACCGGCCAGCGTCGTTTCAACCCGCCCCGAACGAAAAATACCTAAGCTGATTTTGGTATTGATTATAGCGTCACATGCATTCTTAACTGACAGACCAGGCCTCAGACTCTGGCACACCGCTTGCTTCATATATGAAGCATTCTTTTAATTTCGTGTTTGTTCATCCCTGATTTGAGGAGATCAATGTGACCATTCCGACCCATCGACGTAAAGGGTTCACCCTGATTGAACTACTGGTGGTGATTGCCATCATCGCCATTCTGATTGCCCTGTTGCTGCCAGCTGTACAACAGGCACGTGAAGCAGCCCGCCGCAGTTCCTGCAAAAACAATCTGAAACAGATTGGCCTCGCACTGCACAACTACAATGAAACCTTCTCGGTATTCCCCTACGCGACCTCCAACCCGGGTCAGTGTGGATTCAGTAATGTGACCAACCACAAAGGCTGGCTCTACCTGCTGCCTTACCTCGAACAGGCTCCCCTGTATAACCAGTTCAATTTCAGTGCAGCCACCGGTCAAAGAAACACCGGCAGCGGCACCCTGGCAGGCGGCGGTGCCATCACCAGCGGTAACGCGGCTCTCACTACCACCATCCTGCAACCGCTGCTCTGCCCGTCCGACGACGGTCAGCGTTTCTATGGAGCTGCAGATACCACCTATGGCTCCGGTGTCGCAAATACAGCCCGCACCTCTTATGACTTTGTTGTAAACGAAGCAAACTCCTGCCCGACCTGGGTCAGCATTTCGAAAACCACCCGTACCATGTTCGGTACGAACTCAGCCTGCCGGATTCGCGATGTCAAAGATGGAACCAGTAACACCGCAGCTGTCGTGGAAACGACACTGGAAGTGGTTGACGGCGTAACCAACTCCTGGGCCACCGCACAACACGTGGGCCTGGGTATCGATTTCGCTACACCTCCCAACCTCTACATCAACTACTGGAAATGCTGTGGCTGGGACAGTACTCCCTATGCCCGTACTCCCATCTTTGGACGCCTGGGTGAATGGGGTTCGCCCGGTAGTACTCACGTAGGCGGGATGCATATCCTCATGGCCGATGGTGCCGTACGGTTCATCAGCGAAAACCTGGATGCCACCACACGTCAGCGTCTGGCCTATATGTCAGATGGTCAGGTTCTGGGAGAATTCTAATCCCGGGCTGATCTCCGCCTGATACTTGAATCGCTGAAACTCGAACGACTGCAGTGGAATAATGCTGTTCTTACTGCAGTCGTTTTTTTCGTAGTGTCATCTATCAATAGAAAAACCCCTGACCGGGAAGATCCCGGTCAGGGGTGTGCTGGTTTGGTTTACCTGTTTAATTCCCGCCACAGTCGCTTAGCGACGGTAACGCCAGTCGCTGTTACTCAGACGATTCAGGTTATACAGATCCGAATCGTACGTACCACAGTCATACCGGTCATAGTGATCATAGTTATTCAGATTGGCTTTGAACGTGTTATAGTTCGTACGACTTCGGTAGTTGACGTCGTTAAACAGAGGCCGGTTCGAATAGGTGCTGTACAGGCTGTTGAGCCGATCGGTCAGCGATGAATTGTACGGAGCAGTTGTCCGGTAACGATCCAGGTAATCCCGATCATTGGCTCGATAGTACGAGTCATTATACCTCCGGTCATACCGGCTGGCTGAGTAATCGTAGCGAGTATTGTTGTTGGACTTCGAGTTGTAATAGCTGCTGGTACCACAGAAAGGTTCTGCAGCAAAAGTGACATTACTTACGAAAGTCAAAACGGCCAGTGCAGCGAATGCGATTGCGAATTTTTTCATCATTATCTCCTTTAATGTTGGGTTGTTTTAAAAGTGGCTAACTTTTTGTTGATGAAAGAATACTAATGCACTCGCCGTGCCAAACATTCTGCGATTACCCTTATGTCATTTATCTATATAGACTTATAATTTTTAGACACATCATTTCAACCACACACAAGTGTGTCATTATTGCAATACATGGGAATATATTACAATCTTTTTGACAACACGTTAATTTGCCATGCATGTGATATTGATGGCGCCGGCCCGGAGAGAGAAAGATAGCGGGAGTCGGCCTGTAAGCCGGGTTATGTCGTGAGTGGCCATTTATCTGGGACAGCAGTTGCCTGCTGC
The DNA here is from genome assembly GCF_040219335.1 of Gimesia sp. Taxonomy (NCBI): domain Bacteria; kingdom Pseudomonadati; phylum Planctomycetota; class Planctomycetia; order Planctomycetales; family Planctomycetaceae; genus Gimesia; species Gimesia sp. The sequence continues at coordinate 20,461 of NZ_JAVJSQ010000034.1, forward strand.
CTCGCGCGACCTACCCGAGAGTCGTACCGGATCGGGCCGATCCAGGTCCCGGCGAACCGGGACTGCTCTCTGCTTGGTCTTGCACCCGGTGGGGTTTACCTAGCCAGACCGGTCACCCGGCCTGCTGGTGCGCTCTTACCGCACCGTTTCACCCTTACCGGACCGGCGAACCGGACCGGCGGTTTGCTTTCTGTTGCACTTTCCCTGCCCTCGCGGACGGTGGGAGTTACCCACCACCGTGCCCTGTGGAGCCCGGACTTTCCTCCCCGAATCCGAAGATTCGCAGCGACCACCTGGCCGGCTCCCGCTATCAAACAGTCCAGTATAAAGTAAGTGGAACCCTTGAACTATCCCCAATTTCTGACTTTTCTAAAGAGATTGACTTTATAATGTGTGGCCAGCGGTATAGATTAATATCGAGCGGGCAATACATGAAATTCTGGTAATTAACAGCTAATAGAGGTACCAGGTATACGTTATGTTAGGTGAACTCAACCCCTGTGGAGGGGGCGATCCCATCCCGTTGCTTTCTGAAGTTCTGCTCGTGGGCCGCCGCAGCAAATGCGACATCACGCTGCAGTTCCCCAATGTCTCTTCGCATCATTGCCAGCTGGAATTCATTAACGGCTACTGGCGCATTCGTGATATGAACAGCCGTAACGGCATCAAAGTCAACGGCCAGCGCTGCGACATGAAGTGGCTCCTGCCCGGCGACAAAGTTGCGATCGCCAAGCATGAATACGAAATCAACTACACTCCGCAGTCCGATGAACCGCCGCCGGAAGAAGAGAATCCGTTCGAAATGAGCCTGATGGAAAAAGCAGGGCTGGTCAAACCGGAGCGCCGTCCGGAACGACCCATGGCCCCGCCGGCCCGGGCACCCAAAAAGATCGAACTTCCGGATGACGAGTCTAAAATGACCGACGATGAACTGGGGCTCAAATTCCTGACCGACCCGGATGACGATCAGGAAGACGCATCATGAACGTATTTCAGACGGCGCGGGAGCCGAAACCGTAGTGGCGAAGAAAAAAGGCAAAAAGATCCGGGTCGCATTCAAAAAGAATCGTCAGAAGAAGGTCCGGAAAAACAAACTCTCCAGCCACCAGGTGGATGAACACGTCGACTCGCAGTACATGGATGCCAGCGAGCGTCTCACCGGCAAAGGGGATTTAACCCGCCATCGCACCGTCATGGGAGTCGAACAGGAGACCGAGGACGGCACCGAGATTGTCATCGATATCGATGAGTCCAACTGCCTGCCCGGCCGTGTGATTCGCGCCCAGGGCCTCAACTCCGTCGTCCAGACCGCAGACGGCAACCGTTATGAATGCACCGTGCGACGCCTGGTGCGAACCATGTCCCGCGATGACCGCAATGCCGTTGTCGCCGGCGACCATGTTTTGATTCGACCCGAAGGGGATGAGTACCAGGCCGTCATCGAACGGGTCGAGCCCCGTCGCTCGTACCTCTCGCGGGGCAGTAAACGTCGCGAACACATCCTGGTCAGCAACATCGACCAGGCCGTGATCGTCGTCTCCGCCGATGATCCCCCGCTCAAGCCCTCACTCATCGACCGCTTTCTGATCAGTTCGGAAAAAGGCAACATCCACTCCATCATCTGCATCAATAAAATCGACCTGGTCGATCCCATTGAACTGCAGCCGCAGATCGGCGTCTATGCGCAGCTGGGTTATGACATCGTCTTAACCAGCGTGGTCGCAGGCACCGGCATTCCGCGACTCCGCTCCCTGCTGAAAGGGAAACAATCCGTCTTCTCCGGGCAGAGTGGGGTCGGCAAGTCTTCGCTGCTCAATCAGATCGACAGCCGCCTTTCTCTGGAGACCGCCGAGATCAGCCAGGAGAACCGTAAAGGAAAACACACGACGCGCTCTGCTGTCCTCCTGGAAATCGCCACCGGAGGCTGGGTCGTCGACACCCCCGGCATTCGTCAGCTCCAGCTCTGGGATGTGAGCCCCGAAGAGGTCGAAGGCTTCTTTCGCGAATTCCACGCCTTCGTGCCCCAGTGCCGCTTTCCCGACTGCTCGCACACCCACGAAGACAACTGCGGCATCAAACGCGCGGTCCACAACGACTTCATCTCCCGCCAACGCTATCAGAGCTATCTGAAAATCATCGCCGGTGACGACCCCCGACCTGTCTACCACCAGTAGTGCATGACCTCTCCTCGACGGATCTGGGCACATTTTCTTAAGCCCCGCAGTTGATCCTCTCCCACGAGTTGCTTAGACTCGATGGGGCCTTTATTAGGTTCATTAATGATCTATTCGCGTCCGCGCGATCTCGACCTCCTGCCTGTATCGATCCCGCATTGAAAGCCGTCACCATGAAACTCAGAACCTGCGTTACCATCTGCCTGGCCCTGTTCGTCCTCTCGGGACTCTGCCTGTTACCCGCCACCGATTCCAGCCAGCTGTTGAGCCAGGAACCGGCGGCCAAAGCTCCCGCAACCGGCATGAAGACCGTCCTGGACTACGGTGCGAAAGGGGATGGCCAGACCGACGATACCACCGCCATCCAGCAGATGGTCGACGCGTCGGTCGGTTCACTCCGCTTTCCCCGCGGACAGTATCGGTTGACGAAACCCATCGTGATCGATCTGACCAAAGTCGGTCCAACCTCCATTTCCGGTGACGGCACCGCCACGATCCTGATGGAAGGCGCCGGTCCCGCATTCAAGTTCATCGGCACCCACAACGGCACCGCGAGTCCTAAAACATTTCAGCCCGTCGTCTGGGAAAAGGAACGCAGCCCCATGGTGGACGGCATCGAGATCGTCGGCAAACATCCGGAAGCGATCGGCGTCCAGGCAATCAAAACCATGCAGATCACGATCACCCGCCTGGTCGTCCGCAAAGCGCTGCATGGCATTCACCTGACCGAACGCAACCGGAACGTCGCCATCGACGACTGCCACCTCTACGAAAACGAAGGGGTCGGCATCTACCTCGAAAAGCTGAACCTGCACCAGGTCAACATTTCCGATTCACACATCAGCTATAATAAGCAGGGCGGGATCGTCGTTCGCGAAAGTGAAATCCGTAATATCCAGATCGGTAACTGCGACATTGAAGGCAACATGGGCGAAAAGACACCACCCACTGCCAATATCCTGTTCGACATTTCGCAAGGATCACTGCGGGAAGGCGCGATCTTCGGCTGCACCATTCAGCACACGAACAACGCTCCCAACTCCGCGAACATTCGTTTCATCGGCAACGGTCCTGAAGACCCCCGCAAGGTTGGCAACTTCGCGATCGCGGACAACTCCATGAGCGATGTCGCCACCAACATTCATCTGCAGCACGCCCGGGGCATCACGATCACCGGTAACACGCTCTGGCAGGCCTACGAACATAACCTGCTGGTCGAAGACTGTGCGCACATTGTTCTCGGCTCGAATCTCATGGACCGCAATCCCGATTACCGTGCCAAAACGAAAGATGCAAATGTCTTCAAAGACTGCACCGACTGCACACTCAACGCCCTGAATATCCTGGCGACCCGCGGCGTCCCCGCCGGGCTGATCCTCGAAAACTGCGCGCGAATGAATGTCACCAACTGCACCATCCGTCGCTGCCAGAACGGGGGCATCCTGCTGCAGAATGTGAAACAGTCTCGCGTCTCTGACTGCCTGATTACCGAAGGCGAAAAGAACTTCGCGATCCGCGTTTCAGGAGGCCAGGAGATTCAGATCACCGACAACCTCGTCTCCGGCGACATCGACGTCGGACCGGGTACAGAAGTCTCCAACACCATGACCGTGTATTAATCACGGCATTACGTCGATACGAAATGAGTCAGCAGGGAACCGATCGGTTACGCGACTGTCGTCGACTCGCCGGGCAAGATTCCGGCGAGCAGGTTCCCTGCGGTCTGCCCCGATTCGAACCGCATGAGCACGATGCGAATTCCGGCAGTGATCGGCACGGCCAGAATCGCTCCGATGGGTCCCCAGAGCAACGTCCAGAAGGACAAGGCCAGCAGAACGGTCACCGGATGCAGTTGCAGGCCTTCGCCCATGATCTTAGGTTCAATGCCGTTACCGATCGCCATCTGAATCCCGCCGGGAATCAGAATCACACCGGCAATCGTCCAGGGACTGTCGGAGAACTGCGCCACCGCCACGGGAATCGGCAGTAAAGTGGCGATCAGTGAACCCACTGAAGGAATGAAGTTCAGCAGGAAGGTCAGAATCGCGAACACCAGCGCCAGTTCCAGTCCGAACAGCGAGAGCGTCACTCCCACCAGGATCCCCGTCACCAGCGAGATGATCAGCTTGGTAGTAATATAACTGCGGATTTTCTGTTCGATCTCGAAATAGAGCTTATTCTTGACGACGGCCTGTGGATCACGGCCCGCCAGCAGGAAGATCACAAAAATCGCTACAAAGAAAGAGGTCGTCGTGAAACTGAGAGCCGCTTGCATCGTGCTGAAGGCGACCTCCTTCAGGGACTGTTTCATGTAGGCTGTGGTCTGTTTCTGTAACTCATTCAGGTCCACGCCCATTTTCTCAAACCAGCCGGTTGGAGGCTTCTGCGCTTCGACCGGTGCCACGCTGATCGCAGGTCCGTCAGGAGCCGTGGGTGTCACAGGAGCAGTCGGCGCTTCGGCAGTAGTCGGACGTTCTGCAACAGCCGGTTCCGCTTCAGCTGCCGAATCCTCGCTGGACTCCTCAGCCGCTTCCGGCTTGGGCTCGCCGAGTTCCTTCGCCGTATCGAATGTGGAACCGATAAAAATTCCCAGCTTCTCGCTGTACTGCGTCTCCGCTTTCGCAATCACCTGTTGCGTCGAGTAAACCAGAACCAGGCAGAGTAGAAAACCGACAGACAGTACCAGCAACAGCGTGGCGGAGATCGCGACAATATGTGGCATTTTCCACCTCAGGACCAGCAGGTCGACGATCGGCGTCACGATCGTCACGATAAAAATGGCAATCACAAATGGGATCAACACGGCTTTGGTAATATAAAACACAAAGGCCAGGGCAATGACTGACAGCAACATCAGACAGCCCGTGATCACTTTGGCCTGCTCATCCGAAGGTTGCAGAGAATTCGTCGACATGGCGGAAGCCCTTTACGGAGTGGTGCATTGAGTTCCTGTAGCTCCGGGAAACAACGTACTGAGGCTGTACGCAGTTTCCCCGATGGTATGCGCACCATACTCATAAACCTTGACGTTGCAAAGAGAAAAAGCGGTATCAGCGACTGATTTGTCGCATGTAATTCAGGAATTCCTGATTGAGGCGATCCAGATCTTCGCCGAACACGGACTGAAATACCTGCAGGCGTTCCTCGGGTGTCGCCCAGATCAACGGCTTCCGCGCAGCGATCAGATGCAGGTACTCTTCGTACTGCTTCCGATGCGTCTTGATCAGGAAGTAGGAAAACGCCCAGGCTTCCGCATAGGTATCCAACACCGTTTCCGCATCCTGAAATCGCTGATCCGAAGTGATCAGTGTCTGCAGAGAATCGGCTTTACGCCGCGAGCGGGCATAATCGACAAACTGCCTGATCCGCCAGGGATTCGGTCGTCCTACCGTCCGCCAGCCGGTCTTGTTTCCCAGATCGGGAGTTTCAAAGTAAGTGGCCATCCCCTCGGTCAACCAGAGAGGGTTGTCGGCAAACCGCGTGTGCAACCCGACATTAAAGGCGATCTGATGCGTGCACTCGTGGATCACGGTCGCTATGTTGAATGGCGACTTGCGCAGTTTGCGAATAATGTCAGCATCGGTAAAAGCGGGCCGCTCTCCGGGTGCCGCGGTCAGATCGTAAAGCACCATCCGGTTCGACTGGATCGAATAAAAGCCATGTGTTCCGGCGGCTCCTTCGCCCAGAATCTGACTCGCATACGCTTCAAAAGCTGCGCGGTCTTTGAAGATCACCGCGATCAGGGGGACTTCCGGTTCATGCAGCGGGAGTTCCTTGCTGTCCCAGTAATTGTGCAGCACTTTATAAAGCCGTTCGAACAGGTAGCCGCACCACTGGGAATACCGCTTCCCCGCCTGACTGCAGATTGTGAAATGTTTCGTCTGGGTCACTTCAAAGCCCGGTCCAAATTCGCGCGCCAGTTGCTCTGTGAGCTCTGCTTTCCCCAGGGACGTGAACGGTTCCTCCAGGCGGCGTTTCGCTTTCAGCTGCTCGGGAGTGGCGGTCAGCAGCCGACCGTCGCGGGTCTGCATCACCACGCCACCATCGCGTGCCTCGACAATCAGCGCCCCTTTCAGTGTCTGTTCCTGCTGCTGTTCATCCAGAAAAGTAAACTCATACAACGGCGGTGCAGTCTCCTCTGCGGATGAGGGACGCACACTGGACTGCGCGGAGAGGGGGGCGGGTAACATCAGACAGCAGCAGAGCACCACGAGCAGGGTGCACACAGTGGCTGCAGCCTGTCGGATGAGGGCATCGGAACGGTAATCTCTCCAGATCATGCATGGACTTTCTACGCAGAAGTGAACGTTACTTCCAGAATAGAGGGGAGAGGTACCGAAGTCGATCCCTATTTCTTGGCCAGCTTGTCTTTTCCTTCCGGATCCGTGATCGTCAGATAAATCACGTTGGATGCATAGTTGGTCGTGATGGAGAAGGTAATCCCCACGCGGGCCATTGCTGCAAACGGAAAGCGTTTGATTGGTTTTGCTTTGTCGGACGCTTCAATAATCAGCGTTCCTTCCAGCGTCTTGCCTGCCAGACGGGTCTTACTCTTCTTGGAGAGGCTCACTCCGGGCGGCAGTTGCTGACCAAACTTGGAATTGAAATACTCGAAGGCTGTCGCCAGCGTCACGGGATCTTTATACGCATCACTGCGTTTGATTTTGACTTTGATCTCGGCTGATTCACCCGGTTTGAGTGTGATTTCAGTCGGCGTTGCAGTGACTTCCAGCAGGTCGAGAGGCTTGGTCACACCCACGATTGAGGTGTTGATCGGCCAGCGGGCCTGTCCGCCACCACGTGACTGAATTTCTGCGGTGATGCGTCCTTCGCGGACGATTTCGATCTCTTTACCATCCGGACCGGGCACTTTGGCTTTACCGGAAATCTTCACCAGCGCGGCATTGATCGGCGCATCTTTGGATGCCTTGAGAATCAGACCGCAGTCATTCACGACCGAGGGCAGGGTGACTGGTTCGAAAGTGACCCCTTCCGGCAGACCCTCGATATTCATCTCAATCGGTCCGTCAAAACCATTCAGCCGCTTCACGCGGGCAAACCACATCATGTTGGTCCCGGGTGCGATCTGGGCATAATAATATTCGCCATGCACTTCAAATTCGGGGCCACTCAGTTCCGCCGAGAGGTGATAGGCAAACCGTTCGCCACCCCGGTCATGCAGGTCGCGAACTGTCACATAGTATTCACCATCTGCGGGTGCTTTGAAGTAGAACTTGGCGTCTTTCGTCGAAAGCCCGTCGTCGGCTTCGGAATTCGCGCCTCCGTTGACATAGATCCGCTGTGGCTTCGATTTACTGTCGACCACTTCCATCACACAGTCCAAAGGCAGGTCAATGCGATTGGCCATCAGATCGAAGGAGTAGTACTGATCCTTCTTCGCTTTGAAAGAATAAAAGTGCGTTTGTCCTTCTTCAGTCAACCGGCCACTGACGCCCATCGGCAGAGTGAGCGGAAATGCGGTTTCCAGCGAGGTGTTGGTATTCGGAGCAGCTACCTGAGGATTCTCGCTGAGCAGGGTCCAGACAGCATTCGTTTTCCCGGCAGGGGTGGTAAAAGTCCGTTGCGCCCAGCCGGTCTCTTGTGCATCAGCACCGGAGAATGACGCTTTCGTATTTCCCTTGAGGGCAAAGCCGTGCAGCTCGACGTCTTCCGATTTCCCTTTCTGCACAGCCAGCGGGTAAGTGAAGTTCACGAACGGGGTGTCACTGACTTCAATGCAGTAAGCGTATTTGGGAGTCCCCACGTAGCGGGCATCGCGAATCTCGAACACGTACTCGCCATCTGCGGGCAGCTTGTAAGTGATCAGTGAGTCGGATTTGTAATAGTTGTCGTTCTGCGCAACGATCTGTTTCTGCGGTCCATACAGGGTCAGGATTGAGTCCATCAGGTAAACGTTCGAGGTCTGCATCGTGTGAATCGCTTCAGTGACCCGCTGGGCATAGACCTGGATAGTGATCTCCTGGCCTTTTTTCCCCTTGAACTTGTAGCAGTCCAGATCCTCTGATTTTTCCACGAGGCCACAGACCGTCGAGGGGACCGTTACTTCCTGGGCCGTGTCGAAGGAATTGTTGTCTTTCTTTTCCTCTTCTTCGATGACTGGGAAGGGAGTGACCAGCAGATGCGTCACGCTGGAGACCGCCTGATCGGTGGCGACGCGGCACTCATAAACCCGTGCGGGCTGATCCTGGGGAACCTCAACATCAAATGCGAAAGGCGTTCCTACGGAACCCCGGCCGCGGCGTGGCGCGTCCTTCGGTTTAGGCTCGGCAAAGATCATCTTGATGCCGGGCTTGTCGAAAAAGACCGAATGTGTGTCATCCAGGGTATAGCTGGAATGGAGCTGAATCTTTCGTTTATCTCCCTGCTGAACCGCGGCTGGTTTGAATGCGACCAGCTGACGGAAACCGATTTTGGAGGGAGCGTCTTTCTTTGCATCAGCGGCCTGCAACCGGGGCAGGGCAGAGACGAACAGACTGAAAGTCATTAAAGAAAAAACGAAACAGCGCATGACCTTGATCCTGAATAAACGCAATGGAGAGCCTGAAAACAGGGATGCCCCTTTGGACTCGATATCCACAGGGGCGATCTCTGTTCAATCTGTGAGGAAGGAGTACTCGAGATTACCCCATCAGTTCCGGAATGGGTTGTCCTTCGCAGACAATCAGCGGACGCCCATCCTCGGGAGAGACAAAGTAATGATCGAGTTTCACACCCAGTTTTGAGTAAATCGTCGCGGCAACATCTGCCGGATAATATTCGTTTCCGACCGGACGCGAACCGGTGTCGTCGGTGGCACCAACCACCTGACCGGCGGGAGTGCCGGCACCAATCATCATCATGGTTGAAGCCGTTGACCAGTGGTCACGACCGGCGGCGGAGTTAATCACCGGAGTCCGACCGAAGTCGGTCAGCCAGACAACGAGTGTGTTATCCAGCATGCCCCGCTGTTTCAGGTCGAGCACCAGTGAGGTGACGCCCTGGTCGAAGGGGGGCAGCAGCCGTTCCAGACCTTTGAAGTTGTTGGTGTGCGTGTCCCAGCCACCGCTGCTGACCGTCACAAAACGGGAACCGGCTTCGATCAGGCGACGGGCCAGCAGACAGCTCTGTCCCAGGTTGTGACGCCCGTACTCGTCGCGGGTTTTGTCCGATTCCTGGCTGAGGTCAAACGCTTTCTGCGTATCAGCCGAGGTGATCATGCTGAAAGCATTCTGATAGTGAGCATCAGAAGCTTCGAACGTATTCTGGTTCTGATCTGCCTGACGCTGCAGCGTGTCGATGGCAGACAGAGCCTGCTGACGACGCTTCATCCGATCAATGGAGATCCCGGACGGAGGAGAAATATCCCGTACGGTGAAGTTCTTCGCGTTCGGATCGCCGGGGATTTCAAACGGGTTGTACTGAATTCCCAGGTAGCCACCCAGGCCGCCGTTGAAACGCCGGTCGACGTTGTTACCCAGCTGAATATGTGGCGGAATGTTGGTTTTGAAACCCTTAGTTTTCGCAATGACCGCCCCGTAGCAGGGATAGGTCACGGAAGGGTTGAACTTATGCCCTGACAGCATGAAGGCATCAGCGGTTGAGTGTGCCCCGTTCTGTGGGTTCAGGTTCCGCATGATCGAAAACTCTTTCGCATGCTTCGCGAACAGAGGCACTTTCTCAGTGAATTGAATGCCGGGCAGTGCGGTGCTGATGGCAGAAAAATCGCCACGCACGTCGGCGGAGGCGTTTGGTTTGGGATCGAACGTATCGTGGTGACTCGTACCGCCACGCGTCCAGATCAGAATACAGTTAGTGTCGTTCGAAGGATCTGCCAGTGCACCAGACTCACCCTGGGAAGCATGAGCCTGACCACGCAGCACGGAATCCAGTGAGATACCAAAAGCACTCAGCGCACCAACTTCCAGCAGAAATTGACGACGGCTTCCGGTTTCACAGTTAGAAACCTTCTCGGGGAAAAGCTTCAGCATCAGAAACTCCTTTTGTGGCAGGACCCTGAAGATCAGGGGATAAGATTAGGAGGGAAAATTGGTTGTTAGCGTTAACAATTTGGCAAGTTAACTAATATAATTGTAACCGTTTATGTAAGGTAGGCAAATATAAAATCGGTTTCGCGGTCTGATTTTTATAAGTCGGAAATTCCCTTTGCGAAATTTCACTCCTTGATTGGCTTAAATTATAGCGATAAAATAGAAGAAGCAACAGGGATTGCCCCGTTCCATACTGAACACTAAGTCACGCCACGTTGCTCCCGCCAACTTGGAAATCGTACTAAAATTCAGAGGTTTTTTTTGCAATTTCTCTATTTTTTAGTATATTTAAGTATAAATGGCTTCTTATGTTAAGCCACGATATTCCCACCTGACACCACACTCAACCTGCCAGACCCGCCTGTGCTCCGCACTGACGACTGCTGATGCCTTCGATTCCTGTTAGTTAGTTTGACCAATTTTCTAATGGATGACTGCAAGCAAAAGCGAGTTGATCTCATGATGAACTGGAAGACTCACGTGAAGAATAAAATGATGTTTCACCGCACACTCATGGTTACCACGTTTCTGTTGGGAATCTGCGCCCTGAATACATCCCGCGCCGCTGAAACGGCTCTGCAGGTTTCCCCGGAACAGATCGAACTCTCCGGTCTGCTGGATTATTTCCAGATCCAGGTTTCGGTGCTGGAAGACAAAAAAATCGTCGGCGATCTGACTCATGAAGCCAGCTATAAAAGTCTGACCCCTGAAGTACTGGAAGTGAATGCGGAAGGACTTGTCCGGCCGCTCCAGACAGGAAAAGGTCAGATCCAGGTCACACAGGGCAAAGAGCAGCGCGTCATCGAAGTCGTCGTTAATTCGCGGAAGAACGGCAAGAACGTCAGCTTCGTGAAAGATGTTGTACCGGTCCTCAACAAGGGGGGCTGCAGCCTGGGTGGCTGTCATGCGTCTCAGTTCGGTAAGGGGGGCTTTAAATTATCGCTCTTCGGTTATGCACCGGAACAGGATTACCCTGCAATTGCCCGCGACGACCGTCAGCGTCGCGTTTCGATTTTGCAGCCCGAACAGAGTCTGATTCTGCAGAAAGCCTCGATGGGTATGGCCCATGGTGGGGGACGCCGCTTCGCCAAAGACTCCTACGAATACCGGATTCTGAAAGAGTGGATCGCCGAGGCTGTCACCGAAATCGACGATAAGGAACCGACAGTAGTCGGCATGGAACTGACGCCGATGTCCCGTCGCTACAAGCAGGGGGACATTCAGCAGCTCCGCGTCGTCGCTGAATACAGTGACGGTTCCAAACAGGACGTAACCGCTCTGGCACAATACGACAGTCTGATTGAAAACATCGCCACCGTCACACCACGGGGTAAAATTGAAATCCAGGGACCGGGTCAGACCGCGGTCATGGTCCGCTTCATGGGCCAGGCAAAAATTTCGACCGTGATCTCTCCTTACAAGGAAAAGGTCAACCTGGCTGAATTCAAACCCAATAACTTTATCGACGAACAGATTAAACAACGTTACGAAGAACTGGGGCTCGAGCCCTCGCCCCTCTGTTCGGATGAAGTTTTCATTCGCCGCGCCTTCCTGGATACCATTGGAACTCTCCCCAGCCCCGAAAAGGTCAAAGCGTTTCTGGAATCCAAAGATCCCAACAAACGCAGCTATCTGATTGACGAACTGCTGGGTCTGACCGGCGATCCCGAACGGGATGTGTACGTCGAAGCATGGAGTGCCTACTGGGGCATGAAATGGGGCGACCTGCTGCGTATCAACCGCAACAAGATCGGCGATGGCGGCATGTGGGCCTTCTCCAACTGGGTCCGTCAGTCGCTGCGGGAAAACAAACCGGTTGACAAATTCGTAAACGAGATCATTACCGCCCAGGGATCCATCTATCAGAATGGCCCGGCCAACTATTTCAAAATCGCAACTAATCCCGAAGATCTTGCCGAAGCCACTTCGCAGATCTTCCTGGGAGTCCGTCTGCAGTGTGCCAAGTGTCACCACCACCCCTTCGAAGTTTACAGCCAGAAAGATTACTACAGTCTGGCCGCCTTCTTCACCCGCGTCGGTAACAAAGGGAGCGTGGAATTCGGTGCCCTGGGACAGGACACGATCATCAAAGTCAAGAACAGCGGTTCGATTCGCCATCCGCGAACCCGTAAAACCATGGATCCAACTCCGTTGATGGGTGAGCCGATCGATACCAAAACGGTCCGCGATTTCCGTCGTCCACTGGCCAGCTGGATCACGTCCCCGGAAAACCGCCTGTTCTCAAAAAATATCGTCAACCGCTTCTGGTCCTACTACATGGGAACCGGCTTCGTGGAACCGATCGACGACATGCGGGAAACCAATCCGGCTTCCAACCCGGAACTGCTCAACGCACTGGCCGATCACTTTGTTAATTCGGGCTACGACCTGAAAGAACTGATGCGGGTCATCATGAACTCCCGCGCTTACCAGCTCTCTTCAAGTCCGCTCCCCGAAAACGTGGCCAAGACACGGTTCTACACGCACTACAACGTGAAGCGACTTTCAGCCGAAGTCCTGCTGGATGCCCTGGATGACATCACCGGTTCGCAGGAACGCTTCCGCGGCGTTCCCCAGGGAACCCGGGCCATCGAACTGCCCGACCCGAATTACAACTCATACTTCCTGGACACGCTGGGACGTCCCAAGCGCGTCATCACCTGTGAGTGTGAGCGCACCAGCCAGCCCAACCTGGCCCAGGTGCTGCAGGTGGCCAACGGTCAGTTGATTAACACCAAGCTGTCCGCGAAGTCTGGCCGTATTGAGCAGCTGTTGAAAGCCAAGGCCCCGGACCATGATGTGTTTACCGAAATGTATCTGGTCGCCTTCAGCCGTTACCCCACCAAAGAAGAGCTGGCCAACTGCGATCAGATCGTCAAAGCGGCCCCCAACAAACGGGAAGGCTACCAGGACGTACTCTGGGCCATCAGTAACAGCCGCGAGTTCCTGTTCAACCATTGATCCCGGTGAACCGTGTTAAACTCAAAACAAAACAGCCCGTCTCACTCATTTGAGACGGGCTGTTTTTTCTATTGAGATCTAAATAGTTATTCTTCGTAACCAGCCAGTTATTCCTGTCCCTGTTTCTTTTGCTGCTTCTCTTTCTCAGCCTGCTGCTGGTAATACTCCCGGATGATTTTGCCCTCATATCCTACCCGTTCCCACGCCGGCCAGATCGGTGCTTCTGCCTGGACCTCGGCGTAAATCTCCTGCATCTGCCGCTTCATCTTTTCGAAAATCTCGCGTTCGCTTTCAGAACGATCGGTCGTTTCTCCGATATCGCTGGCGATATGATACAACTCAAACCCGGTCAGCTGTGCCCGCTTCAGGTCTTTAATCTCCTCTGCGGTGATACTGCCCGAAGGCTTAGGTGTCGGCACATCGAGTCGCGCCAGTAGTTTCCATTCACCATCGCGAATAGCCACTTTCGGTTCGTTACGCGACCGGTTGAACTGCCAGTACAAAGGACGCTTGCGCTGCAAAGATTGCCCCTCAAACAAAGGCAGGATACTCGTGCCGTCCAGCACACGATCGGTAGGAGCGGGGATCTTCGCAACCTCACACAGGGTCGGCAGGATATCGACACCACAGATCGGCACATCGCTGGTGGTTCCGGCTTTCACATGACCGGGCCACTGAATGATCCCCGGCACGCGAATCCCCCCTTCGTAGGTATAACCTTTCTTATCCCGCAAAGGTCCTGCGGATCCATGCGGATGACGACCAGTGATCGCTGGACCGTTGTCGCTGGTGAAAATGATCAGTGTGTTCTCGCGGAGTTTCTGATCCTCGAGTGTTTTCAGGATACGACCAAAGGCATCGTCCATCTGCGTAACGTTCCCATGATGGGCGGGCAGCGTCGAGCCTTCCGGTGCGGTATACAATTTGCGGAAGCGTTCTGCACTCGCAATCGGTTCGTGTGGTTCGTGAAAACAGACGAACATGAAGAACGGTTTTTCCTTATCCCTGAGATTGACCAGCCAGTCCTCCGCTTCGTCAGCGACCAGCTGCGATGCATAACCTTCCAGTCTCCCGACGGGCTTCGCGTTTCGTACGAAGTTAAACGGATTCTCATGCGTGGGCAGGGCGTTGTTCTGTGTCGCGAACCAGTGATCGAAACCATGATCGGAGGGTTGGGGCTGCCCCACCAGGTTGAACATCCCGTTCAAATGCCATTTGCCGACATGACAGGTGGCATAACCTGACTGACGTAGCAGGGTCGCGATGGTAATCTCCTGCTTGCGAACATGCATGGGAGAATACATGGGAATCCAGTTATACACGCCCACGCGAAACGGGGTCCGGCCCGTCATCAGTCCCGTACGGGAGGGAGAACAGTTGGGATGGGCAGCGTAGCAGCTCGTCAGCTTCAATCCCTCTCTGGCGAACCGGTCGAGGTGGGGACTTTGAATCACCGGATGACCGTAACAGGCCAGGTCACCATACCCCAGATCATCGCAGAGCACGACCATGATATTCGGCCGTCCGGGTACTGCAGAGGAAGGCGCCTCCTGGGCAGAGAGCAGCAGGGGAGTCAGGAACAGTGCCAGCAGGAACGTGAACGAGAGCTTCAGGAACGACATGGGGAGTAACCTTTCCGGATCGATGCACCGTCTTCCATTCAAGACAGCACAGGGAAATTCGTGGGCATGTGCTTCAGTACTACTTAAAAACATCCCGATTCGAAAAGCAACTCCATTCGTGTCATTCAACGAAAAGAGCCCCTGGCATGAAGGTTCATACCAGGGGCATCTTCGGTTCACTCTTGCCTAAAGAATGTATCGTGTGCTGTAATCAGCGGCGGATTACAGTGCATCCAGGCTGGTGCCATTAGCGGCTGTACCAGAGTTGTTCCCTTTGATCTGACCGGTAGCAGGATTGTAGATCCAGCCGACCGTTTCAGTACCGTCTTTCGCGGTTTCATCAGGAGTGGTCCCTGCAACATCGGTTACGATCATGACACCCCGACCACCGGTGAAGGGGTTCGGAGGCAGACTGCCGATGAGGTAAGGTCCCAGTGGTTTGGTACCGACGGCACCCGTTGTGCCATCTTTGTCGCTGGACAGCAGCAGCGAATCACGGAAATCATCCGGATCAGTCGAACTGTCCGCCGGGAATTTTCCATCGTGCTGGAATTTGTACAACTGAATCTGACTTCGCAGAGTCTGCAGGTCCTGAACCAGAACCGACTCGCGAGCGTCATCGTTAGATGAAGTAAATTGTGGCAGCACTGTCGCAGCCAGGATCCCGAGGATCACGACCACAATCAGCACTTCGACGAGGGTAAAACCTGCTCGTCTTGGTTGTTTTCGTGTAGTTTTAATCATTGCCCTTCTCCGAGATTAAACGAATGTGCCTGTCACATCGCCTGATGTTAGTTACAAATTGGTTTGTATCCGGGTAACCAGCTTAACTCAGGAAACAAATGAATTCCCGGATGCATTCAGAACCAGTTCCGTATCACCTGAGCAATGTGAAACTTCATAACCGATTCTTACTTACATGGCCCTGTTCAGAAGGGGCGCCGACTGACTGGCCACCAAAATCTATGTTGCTTCCCAAAGGAGTCAATTTAATTTCAGGAGAATCTCTGCGTATACCGGCCTCCCTGTATCGAATACAACGATTACAGAGATTTGCGAATGAGTTCTCCCACGAAATCAACTAAAAATCGCCAGAATCAGTGGATGATTCACCACTACTTGTTCCAGAGCAAAGCTGTCCTGCCTGGCAAGCCGGACCGGTTTTAAGGATTTTTCCAGATCTGATTCGTAGCAAGCAGAGGTCCATCCGAGAGCTTTTTTACAGTTTCTCTGACTGATTGTAACGCAAGCACGAAACGACTAAACAACTGCCTTTCCCTCCCGGCGGGCAATCTCAGCTTGAATTCCCTCCTCGACTGCGAGAAAATGAAAGTAGTGTCCTCTCTCACAAAACTACTTCAGGCGGAAGGCGGGTTTGCAATGACTGGTCGATGGAGTTTTCTGGTCCTGCTCCTGCTCTGTCCCGCCACACTCCGAGCGGATTCTCTGGTCTGCTGCGATCGTTCCCAGACGTATCAGGTCGCGTTAGATAAAGAATCGAAAGTCGGCGAAGCCAGTCTCCGCGAGCACACCATCGTCTGGCATCCCGCTAAGAAGAAGTATTATCTACTGGCCGACGTCGTCCCGCTCACCAGCCAGCACCATCCGAATACCTATAATACGGAGATTCACTTATTCTCCAGCCCGAATCTTCAGAACTGGACCTATCACGGCGTTGCAATCCCTAAAGGAACGAAAGCCGGCCGCTTTGATCGCTTTGGTGTCGCCAGTCCTGCCTCCGCGACTTTTCACAATGGACTCATCTACTGCCCCTACAGTGCCCGTCGCACCAGTCATTTTACTGAGCGCAGTATCGGCCTGGCCTGTTCGCATCCGGACCCCGAGCAGCTTCCCTGGCAGAAAACGACACGCCCCATCGCGGACCTGGCGGGCGAAGATGACGACGCCGCCCTGATCAGCGATGCCTCCGACAATCATCTGCATCTCTACTTTCGAACAGCCAGTTCGCAGGGATATCACATCCTCCACTCGCAGTCATCGCATCCGCTCAAGGAAGATTCCTGGTCGAAACCGGTCAAAATCTCCATCAAGCCGGAAGGGGTCCGTGCCCAGGAACTCACGGGCGCCGCACTGCTCAACGGCGAATACCACCTGTTTGTGATCGAACACTTCTACCAGGGAGGTGTGCAAGTCGCACATCTGACGTCCCATAACGCGGAAGGTCCCTTTCACGAATTCGACAAAGAACAGCGGTATCTGCTCCCCGAAGAACAACCGCCCAACATCGTCTACAGCGGGCACATCACCCCCGTTGTCAGAGAAGGAGCCATCAAAGCCTTTTTCTGGACCGTTTCCCAGACAGGGAAACGCTACGGGCTTTTGGGACATCCCGCACTGAAACCATCGACGGACTGAGTCAAAAAAACAGGCCACCCGGAGAACATCCGGCTGGCCTGAATCGACTTCGTCCGTTTTTTAAATATCAGTGCACGCGCTGTCCGGGTACGGCGCCTTCATCGGGAGACAGCAGGAAGACGTCCTTTCCACCAGGCCCTGAGGCCAGCACCATTCCCTCACTGGTTCCGAACCGCATTTTACGCGGCTTCAGATTCGCACAGCAGATCACCAGCCGACCGATCAGATCTTCCGGCTCGTAGGCTGCTTTGATACCGGCAAATACATTCCGGCGTTCATCGCCACCCAGGCTGAGTGTCAGCTGCAGCAGCTTGTTCGCTTCGGGAACCGAGTTGGCTTCCACGATGCGAGCCACACGCAGGTCGACTTTCACGAAATCATCGATCGTACACTCTTCCGACATTGGTTCCGCTTCCAGGGCTTCCCCACTGTCGTTCCACTGCGAAGCCGCAGCTTCACTCTCGGCGGCTGCCGCATCTTCTTTTGCTTCTTCAGTCATAGCGTCTACCTGTTTTTCTTCAATTCGTTTAAACATATGCTGGAACTTACTGACAGAGGTCCCTGTCAGCGGCGTCTGAGCCTGGTCCCAGCTGGTAATGGGATCATTCAGTAATTCGCCCGTCTGACCGGACAAGCGGGGCAGTACGGGAGTCAGATACACCACAATCTGCCGGAACAGGTTCAGGGCAATTGTGCAGATGTCCTGCAGTTCCTGCTGACGATCTTCGTCTTTCCGCAGTTCCCATGGCTTCTGATCTTCAACGTATTTGTTCGCCCGGTCTGCCAGCGCGAGGATCTCTCTCATCGCACCGTTGTAATCGCAGTTCTCATAGGCTGTCGCGATGGCTTCGCTGCGACTGGCACCATATTCGAACAGCCCGCCGTCATCCGGGTAAGCAGAGGAGAGCCCCGTCTGGGCGACGAACTTCGCACTCCGGCTCGCCAGGTTGACGACCTTCCCGACCAGATCCGAATTCACTTTCTGTACGAATTCGTCGAGGTTCAGATCGAGATCATCCAGTCTCGCCCCCAGCTTCGATGCGTAATAGTAACGCAGGCAGGCAGGATCGAGGTGGTTCAGATACGTGGCGGCTTTGACGAAGGTCCCCTTGGATTTGGACATTTTCTCGCCATCCACCGTCAGGAACCCATGAATGTGAACTTTCTCGGGCAGATTGAAACCCGATGTCTTGAGCATGGCCGGCCAGAAGAGTGTATGGAAGTAGGTGATATCTTTGCCGATGAAGTGGTGCACTTCGGTTTCCGGATTTTTCCACCACTTGTCGAAGTCTTCGTTATTGTTCTCACACCATTCGAGTGTGGAGGCGATGTAACCGATGGGCGCGTCGAACCAGACGTACCAGTAGTTGCCCGGGCTGTCCGGAATTTCAAAACCGAAATAAGGGGCAGGGCGGGAGATATCCCAGTCCCGCAGGGGGTCACCCAGGAAATGACCTTTGAGATAATTGGCCACCTCAGACTGGAGATGATCGCCTGACTGTGTCCATTCATCAAGGAAGCCGTGCAGGTCCTCAATGCGGACGAACAGATGGCTGGCGGTCCGCAGTTCCGGTGTCGTGTTCGACAGCGTGCTGACCGGATCGATCAGATCGGCGGGTGTGTAGGTGCTGCCGCACTTGTCACAGTTATCGCCGTACTGGTCGGTCGCCTTACACTTGGGACAGGTTCCCTTCACAAAGCGGTCAGCCAGGAATGTATTCTCCTGCACGTCGAACAGCTGCGTGACTTCCTTTTCGTGAACCAGTCCCGCTTCGCGCAATGACGACCAGATCTGATGACAGACCTTGCGGTTCTGTTCGCTGTTCGTGCTGCCGTAATTATCGAACTCAATATTGAAACCAGTGAAGTCGGCAATATGTTTCTCGCGGACATCTGCAATCAATGCTTCTTCCGAGCGACCTTCCTGGCGGGCGCGAATCATAATTGCGGTGCCATGCGTATCATCGGCGCAGAAGAATCGACATTCGTGGCCGCGCAGCTTCTGAAACCGCACCCAGATATCGGTCTGGATGTATTCCACGAGGTGGCCAATATGAATGTCACCATTGGCGTAAGGCAGGGCCGCGGTGACCAGGATGCTACGTTGTGGCATAATATTCCCGACTGAGGTTAATGGAAATCAGACAAAATTCACTTACTGTAATCAGAACAGACACCTGATCCCTCCCGGGGTTCAGCTGAAACAGCAGCGCATCACCCGAAAACGTGGAATTCTGTACCGGCAGAGGGCCTGTTCTCTCAGAGGGCGTCGATTGTACGGCGCCGGGCACAATCCCGCAATCCACTCATTTTGAGCCTGCTACACACGGTTTAGAACGTCGAACCGGTCATCAGCAGGGGACCATTCGAAGAACAGAGGACCCGCACCAGGTCCAGCTGGCTGACGATCCCGATCTGCACATTATCTTTATAGATTGCACCAAAAGCGGAGGAGGAATTTCGCATCACATACAGTGCCTCAAGCATGCTGTAATCGATCTGAAGTCGAGGCATATTATAGACGGCGGGAATAATCGGCGAGGGCGATGTGATCAGATCCACCAGCTTGATATAAGAGGTCCACTCGCTCTGATGCGCGGCGCGAATCGGAATGAAGGAAATCTGGTTCTGCTGTGCCATCTGAATAATGTCTGCGGTATCGGTGCTCCGGGTGACTCCCTTTATCTCTGCCTGGGGAATCATGACCTTCCGCACCGACTGGGCCGCGGTATTGAACATACCCCGCACCAGCTGCTTCTGTGCATTACCTAAGATCCCCTCGAGGTGCCCCTCTTCCAGCACCTTCACCAGCCGCTTTCGTCCCAGCACCAGCTGAGCGGGTTTGTTACGATCCGGTGAGAACTGTTCCAGCAGCCGGGTGATCGCCACCAGGGGAACACTCACGAGCCAGAATGCACGATAAAAGAATTCGAACCAGCGGCAGTAGCGTCTGAGCAGCATGGTCGGGGCCCGGTAATACAAGTTCTTAGGCACCAGCTCTCCGAAAATGAAGATGAGCGGCGTAAAGAGAATCGTCGTCACAATCTCCGCCCTGCCGCTGGACTCCTGAAAGACCGCAGCAATGCCCATCGAGATCGCAATCGTCACGAGGTCATTCGCCAGGTTATTGCCAATGAGTGTCGTCGCGACAAAGTAGCTGGGGTTCTGAGCGAACCAGCAGAGCCGCTGGGCAATCGGATCACCTTCGTTGGCATCGATATTCAGACGCAGGAAACTGACGCGGTAGAAGCCGGTCTCGGATCCACTGAACAGGGCTGACAGGCGGAGGCCGATCGCAAACAATGCCAACGCGCCGAGAATAGGAAGCCAGTTCAACTTAGGTATCAACCTTAACTCAAAACAGAAACGACGTACTCCCCCTGGAGACATCATAAAACCGAATTCTCTTGAAACACGTCTCATCTTGCAAGAGGTGCCATGAATTCCTCACTGAAAATCAACCACTATTTTCCGGCGGACCCACGCCGATGACTTACATTTTCCTAATCTATGACCTATGTTTTAGTAACAACACGATTGCCCAGTCTGCTCATTTTGACAGAGTAGCACAGTGGCGGGCCGGACAGCATGCTTTCTCGATGTTCCCAACGGGGCGGTGTTACCTAAGTCGCTTGGAATCAGGAATTTAAGCACGTTCACTTCAGATAAGTAAGATCCGATGAAAGTTCAGCAATTTTTAGATCACCACGGGATCAAGGAAAATCCCTTCGGTCAGGAAGACGCCCAGAGCGATCACGTTTTCAAGGAATTCTGTCTGAACGGCACTCACCACCCGGTCTGGGATAAAATATTTTCCAATCCCGCCAACCCTTCGACTTCGGTTGTGTTCGGCGAAAAGGGAGCAGGAAAAACCGCCATCCGGATGCAGATGATCGAACAGCTGCAGAAACACAATGCCCAGCATCCGGAAAACCGCGTCTTCGTCATTGAGTACGATGACTTCAATCCGTTTCTGGACTGCTTTCGCGAACGGTACTCGGGCCGCAATCGCCGCCCCGAACGACTGCTCTCCCACTGGCGACTCTGGGACCACATGGATGCCATCCTCTCACTGGGGGTGACCCAGTTGATCGGCGAAATGATCGAGCCCGACAATACGGAAGAGAATAACATCCGCTCGGTGACCAAGGCCCAGGTCAACAGCCTGACCCATCTGGAAAAACGGGACCTGCTGCTGCTGGCCGCCTTTTATGATCACAGTCTGGATATGCCGGCCGTCCAGCGCTGGAACCGACTCCGCAAACGTTTGAAATTCAGTTGCTGGAAAACCGAATGGGAACGTGGCCTCGGCTTCCTGGTGACCATCGTGACGGTCGCCCTGGTCTTCTACCTCGGCAACTGGAAGGACTTCCAGAAGTGGTGGATCTGGCTGATCATGTTTGCCGGCTGGACTCCCTGGCTCTGGAAACAGCTCACACTGATGTGGAAAGCGTGGCGGGTTTCACGCGAGGTGCGGGTCTTCGATCACCTGTCGAACGCCCTGCGTAAAATCCTCTCGCGCATCGAACGCAGAGAACTCGCCGGTCAACCGATTCCCTGCCGGGACCGCAGCGATGACCGCTACGAACTGCTCACCAAGTTTCAGACGATCCTCAAAAAAATGGGCTTCGAAAATATCGTAATCCTGGTGGACCGGGTCGACGAACCTCACCTGGTCAACGGCTCTGCAGAACGCATGCGGGATCTGCTCTGGCCGATGTTCGATAACAAACTGCTCAAACATCCGGGAGTCGCCTTCAAACTGCTACTCCCCTCAGACGTGGTCTACTACCTGCAGCGTGAAGAGAAAGAATTCTACGAACGCTCGCGACTGGACAAGCAGAACCTGATCACATCACTGGACTGGACCGGAGAATCGCTGTACGACGTCGCCAGCGACCGCGTGCGGGCCTGCACGACGGATCATGGAGCAAATATCTCCATCCGTGACCTGTTTGATGAATCCATTTCAGAACAGGAACTGATCGGACAGTTCGCCCAGTTGCGGGTTCCCCGGCACCTGTTTAAGTTCCTGTATCGACTGCTCGTCGATCACTGCAATCGCTATACGGTTGATAATCCCAGCTGGAAAATCAACCGGGAAACGCTGCATAAAGTGATGAGCCTCTTCCAAAGGGATCTGGATGCCTTCGATCGAGGCATGGGAACAGGTTGAAAATGGTCACTCCTTCCGGTAGTTTTAAGGAGTGATCTTACCCTGCAACAGGCCCTCCGGAACCACCCCCATGCAAACCAACCTCAATCGACGTGAAATGCTGGCTGCCACAGGCGGTCTGCTGGCCGCTGGTCTTTCCTCCGCACCCGCCCTGGCAGGCAACACGGGACGCCAGCGATCCGCGGCTGAACCGTTCGCCTACTGCTTTAATACCAGCACCGTCCGCGGTCAGAAACTGGGGATCGTCGAACAGATCAACCTTACTTCCAGTGCCGGCTACGATGCCATCGAGCCCTGGCTGCGGGATATCGATCAGTATGTAAAAGAAGGGGGTTCACTCAAGGATCTCTGCAAACGGATTGAAGATGCCGGCCTGACGGTCGAGAGCGCGATCGGCTTCGCCCAGTGGATCGTCGATGATGACGCGCAACGCAAAGCGGGTCTCGAACAGGCCAAACGGGATATGGACACACTCCAGCAGATCGGCGGCATCCGCATGGCGGCCCCGCCTGTCGGCGCCACCAAACAATCGGATCTGGACCTGTTCGCCGCTGCCAAACGGTATCGTGCACTGCTTGAACTGGGCGATCAGATGCAGGTCGTTCCGCAGGTCGAGGTCTGGGGCTTCTCCGAGTCTCTCTCGCGACTGGGGGAATCGATGTTTGTCGCCATTGAAAGCGGCCACCCCAAGGCCTGTCTGCTCCCGGACGTGTATCACATCTATAAAGGGGGCTCCGATTTCGCCGGACTGGGGCTGCTCAGCGGCTCGGCCATTCAGGTCTTCCATGTGAATGACTACCCCGCCGATCCCCCGCGCGAAACCATCAACGACGCACACCGCGTTTATCCCGGCGATGGTGTGGCACCACTGACCGACATCTTCCGCATGATTTACCGGGCCGGCTTCCGGGGTGTGCTCTCGCTGGAACTGTTTAACCGCGAGTACTGGGAACAGGACCCGCTGGAAGTCGCGAAAACCGGCCTGCGGAAAACAAGGGAAGCCGTTCTCAAGGCGCAACTCGACCAGCTCCCGAAAGCAGAATAAGACGTGAAGCAGATCGCACTCCTGTTTGAGTTCGGTTCTCTGAACGGAGGCGAACATTCCATGCTGGCCATGCTTCAACAGTTGCATGGCCGGTCATTCGAATTCACCGCCTTCTGCCTCGCCGACAGTCCCCTGCAGCACCGCCTGACATCGCTCGACATCCCCTGCCATCCGGTTCAGTTTCACGACGAACAGGGTCTGAGACTGCCGCGGGAAGCGGTGCTGGAACAGTTACTCCCCGTCCTGCAGGCGCAGCACTTCGATCTGCTGCACGCCAACAGCCTGTCCATGGCGCGACTGACCGGCGCCTTCGCCGAACAGTTGCCGGTTCCCTGCTCGGGGCATTTGCGGGACATCATCAAACTAAGTCGCGCTGCCATCCGGGATCTCAACCGGAACCGCAGACTGTTCGCGGTCTCCCACGCCACCCGTGATTTCCATATCAAGCGGGGCCTGAATGCGGAGACTGTCAACGTCTGCTATAACGGCGTCGACACCGAACGGTTTCAACCCCGTCCTGCCACGGGCGCACTGAAACAGGAACTGGGGCTCCCGGCCGACACGCGTCTCTGCCTGACCATCGGTCAGATCGGCCTGCGCAAGGGACAGGACGTTCTGGCAGAGGCGGCCCGACTGCTGTCAGAGCAGGGGGATCAGCAGACCCATTTTGTCCTGGTCGGAGAACGGCATTCACAGAAACAGGAAAGCATCGATTTCGACCGTGCCCTGGATACTACATTTGCACAACCTGGTCTGGCAGGGCGTCTGCACCGACTGGGTTACCGTGATGACATCCCGTTTCTGATGAATGAAGTTGACCTGCTGGTTCATCCGGCCAAGCAGGAACCACTGGGACGCGTCCTGCTGGAAGCGATCGCCAGCGGTCTGCCTCTGGTTGCAACCAACGTGGGGGGGACTTGTGAAATAGTCGACCACGAACGCTCTGCACTGCTGGTACCTCCCGGCAAGGCAAAGACACTTGCCGCAGCGATCCAGCGTTTACTGCACGACCAGAGTCTGAGTCAAAGCATCGCACAGCACGCGCGACAGCGGGCAGAAGAATGCTTTACCAGCGAACGGGCCAGCCGCAACATGGTGGCCTGCTGGCAGGAACTCTGTGACTGATTGCTCGGGCGTTTAGCTGCCCTGACGGGGATGAAACTCTTCCCAGCGTTTCCAGGCGTAGTCCCATTCCATCCAGAGCCGCAATACGGACCAGAGTGCCCGCAGTCTTCCCAGCTGTGCGGGGGGAATTTTCGACTGGGCAGCCATCGCATCCTGAGTCACTTCTGTCAGTCCCCACAGTGCAGCCAGTTCACGACAAAGGTTATCAGCCGTAAGATCAATTTCCGCATCTTCGGCGACGAAGCCTGCAGCGTCGGCCATCACAAACAGTTCGAACAGCTGACCGCGATACGGATCCAGTTCCAGTGGCTTGGTGGCTGCTTCGGCTTCACCAACGACATTAGCAACGCGGCGGACAATATCATCCGCCAGGTCATGTGAGGCGGAAGAAACGTGGTTCAAAGAATCGCGGGACATGGGACGAAGTTCACTCTCTGAAACAGAACAGCTCGAAGCATAGATAAAACAAAAACACATCCTGACCGGTTGAGTCAGGATGTGTTTAGAGAATATCGAATTGCTGCTGCTTCGGCAACCGCCGACGCGTCCTCGAGGAACTCTGTTTCAGCTTACGGCAGGATAAAGATCAGACCGGTTGCTGTAAGTCCCTCTGTGATGGCGGCTTTGGTATTCCAGGGAACACCGTTGATCCGTTTGGGAGTATTCGGCTCGCCCGGTCGATAGAATCCCAGGGGATACATACGCTTGCGAAGCGGGTCGATGCTCATCTGGTAAGGTAACGCGATCAGCTGACCGGTAAACCGTCCCATGGAAACAAAGGGCTGCACGAGATCGCGACGGGAAAGACCGTAACGTTCCAGGTTGGGATCCTCGAAGTACAAAGGATTGTAGTTTACGTTCGAAGCTTCCCAGGTGTAGATACTTTCAGAGAAGTTCCGTCCCGGATAAGGAGCATTGCTCAGTTTGAATTCCCGCGGGCACTCCAGAATCGCGCCCCCTTCTTCATCCGGGGCTTTACAAGGTTTGCCATCGGGGCGGGGACACAGGTTCCGGCATGGTTCGTTCTTGGCGATCTTCGGATCGGGTTCGTAGTCGAAGAACGGCTTGATGTTGGAGATGCGTTTCAACAGGTGCGGTGTTTCGTCTTCCAGATCTTCCGGTGCGGCAGGCAATCCATCCACATTGGGAATGTCATCGCCCAGCCCGTCGTAGCTCTTCTGGGTCATGATAAAATTACCGCTGTCGTCATCCGCTTCCGGAAAGACAGGTACCATCTGCTTCGATGGTGTGGCAGCCGGAGCGGGTGTCACACTTTTGTATTGTACATTCTGAGCCTGGGACGCTGAGGGGTTCTCTTCCAGGCCAATGGTTTTAAACGGCT
Organism: Gimesia sp.; assembly: GCF_040219335.1. Lineage (NCBI taxonomy): Bacteria > Pseudomonadati > Planctomycetota > Planctomycetia > Planctomycetales > Planctomycetaceae > Gimesia > Gimesia sp. Next base: position 46,330 of record NZ_JAVJSQ010000034.1, read on the forward strand.
CGACTGCAGGTGCCGGGCTGACAGGGGTACTGGGACCGGCAGACGCAAAGGGATTTACTCCCGTGGGAGCAGCCTGGACCGCGGCAGGCGCGGGGGCGACAGGCATGTCATCCGGGATCGGACGGAAGGCCGGCGTCTGTTCCAATTCGTCGTTTTTGCTCTGCTTACGCTGTTCGCGGCGTTCTTTGCGTTCCTGCTTTTTCAGCTCGCGTTTATTTTCGCGCGACAGGGACTCCCAGCGCTGCTCCGGAGAACGGCTTTTCAGCTCTTCCCACGTGCTGGCAGGCACAGGATTCTGTCCGAGGAAGGGGTCCTGCTCTGCGGACGCTTCCTCGACCATCGTAAATGGCGAGAGCCCCAGAACCAGGGCCAGGCTCAGCAGATATCGCTTACCCGAACTATTCCATGGGTGAATGTTCGGCTGTGTAATTCGGTGCTTCCTGAGTGACTGCAATATCATGCGGATGGTTCTCCCTGACCGTTGCGGCTGAAACCTGAATGAATTTGGCTTCGGTTCGCATTTCCGCGACAGAATGGACTCCTAAATAACCCATACCAGCCCGTAGTCCACCTACAAGTTGATAGAGCAGATTCTGCAGCGGACCTTTGTAAGGTACGCGTCCCTCTACTCCCTCTGGTACCAGTTTCTTGGCGGAATCCTTTCCGTCTTGTGTAACTGAACTTTGACGGTAGCGTTCGCTACTGCCTTTGACCATTGCTCCCATCGATCCCATCCCACGGTAACGCTTGAAACTGCGTCCCTGGTAAAGAATCAATTCACCCGGACTTTCGTCCAGACCGGCGAGCAAACCTCCTAACATCACCGTATGAGCGCCGGCTGCCAGAGCTTTGGCAATGTCACCACTGTAACGAATTCCCCCATCGGCGATGACCGGAATACCTGTTCCTTCCAGTGCCTTGGCAGCATTGGAAATCGCAGTTAACTGCGGCACACCGACGCCTGAGATAATTCGCGTTGTACAGATTGAGCCAGGACCGATGCCGACCTTAACCGCGTCCGCTCCCGCATCCGCCAGGTCTCGGGCACCCTGTTCAGTCGCCACATTACCGGCAACCACATCGATGTCCCATCGTTTTTTGATTTCTCTCACGGTCTGGACCACATTGCCGGAATGGCCATGGGCACTGTCAACAACCAGAAGATCCACCCCTTTTTCAATCAGTAAAGCGGCACGATCATAATCTCGGACACCCACCGCAGCTCCAACTCGCAGCCGCCCCCGTGAATCTTTGGAGGCCAGCGGGAACTGCATCGTCTTGTCGATGTCTTTGATCGTAATCAGCCCCTTCAGTTGATAATTTTCGTCAACCAGCAGAAGTTTCTCGACCTTATTTTCCAATAATATCCGCTGAGCCACTTCAAGCGTTGTATCTTCCGCAGCCGTCACAAGTTTTTCTTTCGTCATGACTTCAGATATCTGGGTGTCGGGAGAATCGAGAAACCGCAGGTCACGGCTCGTCAAAATCCCCACAAGCCTCCCATTTTGTGTCACGGGGACCCCGCCGATGTTTCTCCGCTTCATGATTTCGGCAGCTTCTGCCACTGTAACCTCGGGAGGCAGTGTGACCGGGTCCACAATCACACCGTGTTCGCTCCGTTTTACCAGGTCCACCTGCATTGCCTGCTGTTCCGCTGTCATGTTTTTGTGGATGACCCCGATGCCCCCCTCCTGGGCCATGCCGATCGCCATATCGCTCTCAGTCACGGTGTCCATGGGGCTGCTGATAATCGGAACATTGAGAGGGATATTTCGAGTAAGCTGGCTGGCAACACTGACTTCCGAAGGCATGACTTCGCTGTAAGCTGGTTGCAGCAGAACATCGTCGAAAGTAATTCCCTGACAGATAATGCGGTCTTGCATTGGGCCTCTCCTTACGAGTCTCTTTAATGTATTTTCTGTTTCGTGTTCGAAATCGATGATTTATTTTTTTGAAACATTGTAGGCAAAATACCCGCCGACGGGGCAATCTGTTTCAAATGTTTGCGTTTCGTGTGATCTGTTCCTGGAATGCGTTCCCCAGTTCGATCATCTCGGGCACCGTCAATTCCTCAGCCCGGGTTTTCTCCCGATCGTAACCGTGTGCCTCCAGAAGTGAGTCTACTTCCGTTTTACTCAACTGCTTGCTGTACATTCCCACCAACGTGCTCCGCATCAGTTTCCGACGATGCTGGAAGACTCGTCGCAGGAAATCCTGAAAGAAGACCCGGTCCCCGATCTTCTGTTTCAGGGGCGGATTCGGCGTCAGCTGGACAATCGCCGAATCAACCTTGGGTCGAGGCCAGAAAACGGTGGGCCCCACTTTTTTGAGCAGCTTGACGAAGCACTGCGACTGCAACCAGACCGACAGCGCCCCGTAATTCGAAGTCGCAGGCTTACACGACATTTTTAAACCCAGCTCGTACTGAATCGTAACCACCATCCGGTTCCAGGGCAGATCCGAGGCAACCAGATTCGAAATAATGGGCGTCGCCACGTTGTAAGGCAGGTTGGCCACCAGCTTCAGGTGACTGCCCGGGTTCGCTTTGAGCTGCTGGTCAACCTCTTCCAGCACGATGGGGTTGAGCCGGTTTTTGTTCTTGAGCGCGTCGCAGTTCAGCAGGGTGATGTTGTCGTACTTCTGCGTAGCCTCGCTGGCCAGGGTGTACATGTTACGATCGTACTCGACCGAGATCACATGCCGGGCTTTCTGAGCCATGAACGTGGTCATGCCCCCGGTTCCGGTTCCTACTTCCAGCACTATGTCGGTGGGTTTAATGTGTCCCTGTTCAACGACGTACTCGATGATATTCAGATCGATCAGAAAGTTCTGGCCCAGATCAGAGCGCGGGTTAAAGCCATGCCGCTCAAAGAGCTGCATTAAATAAGATCGAGTCTGCCTTTCATCTTCTTTCATTGATACCATCAAGTGTTAAGGGAACCAGCTTTGACACGTACTTCCCGAGAATATCGGTTTCAATATTCACAATACTGCCCACCTGCTTCTGACCCAGCGTCGTCACTTCCAGTGTGTGTGGAATCAGCGCGATACTGAAGGAGGATGCTTCGCAGCCCACTATGGTCAGGCTGATGCCATCCACGGTGACCGATCCCTTGGGGACCATCTGCAAAGCCAGTGCTTCCGGAACTTCGAACCACATCGTGATCCATTCGCCGTCCCGGTCGATCGATTTGATCGACCCCACGCCGTCCACATGCCCTTGAACGAAGTGACCACCCAGCCGTCCGTTTGCTGCCAGCGGGCGTTCCAGATTCACGACATCGCCCACGGTTAACAGCCCCAGGTTGGTCTTCGCCAGGGTTTCCGCGCCCGCCTGGAACTTCAGAGAGTTCGCGGCGATCTCCACCACCGTCAGGCAGCAGCCATTGATGGCCACACTATCACCGATCTGGGCCTCATGTAAAATGAGTTCCGGAATCTTCAGCGTCAAATCGATGGAGGAGCCGTTCTTTTCGAGAAGTTGAACGGTACCCTGCCCCTCGACCAGTCCCGTAAACATCGGCGACAGTACCTTCGGCGTTCTAAAAACAGGGGAATTAAACGAATCAGTTTCTCAAATTTCTCTGGATTTGTATAGTCGTCCAGAGATAACTTCTTCCCAAAAAGCACGAATTGGGGACGAAAACGCGAAATAACAGAACAGGACCGGGACCGCCAGCTCCTGCACCAGAAAGATCAGGGCCAGAGAAAATACGAGCTGAATCACATGCCGGCGGCTCCGCTGACCAGTGAACAACTGGTTAAACACATGCGGATAATGCACGCGCGAGACCATCAGTGCAGCGACCGCCAGTGTGATCAGCGGCAAGGCCCAGCCGATGCCGGTAATTAACCAATCTGCCAGGGACTGCATCGATCCATTTTTCGTCTCTGCCAGCTTGTAAAGGCCGCGCATCGCGATCGGAAAGGACGCCACCACGCCTGCAGCGGCAGGAGAAGGGAGACCACTGAACCCTTCGTGCGAATCATCTTCATCTGTTTCCACATTAAAGCGTGCCAGCCTTAAAATGGTACAGACCGCAAACAGCAGCGCGATCACCCATAACAGACGCGGATGATAGATCTGGGTACGAAACTGAATCATCTGCAGCATCAGAAACGCCGGGGCCACTCCGAAGCTGATCGCATCGCACAGGCTGTCGAGCTGCGCACCGAATTCCGTGGTCTGATTCGTCCAGCGGGCGGCACTGCCATCCAGGGCGTCGAACAGCATCGCTACAAAGATCAGCACCGCAGCGATAAACAGGTGTTGATTTTCAAAAGAGTTATAGACCCCTGGTGCAGTTCCCAGCATGCGGGTCAGACCACCACTGGTCACGTGCCCCATATATTCCGGTCCGACCTTGGCTGCATAGGTAATCGCGCCAAAACCACAGGCGGCATTACCCAGCGTCAACAACGTCGGTAGAACGGCAATCAGTTTACGCTTCTTCATTGGAGGCCTCAGTGGGGGACTCTGCATATTTCGCCAGAATAGTCGAACCAGCTTTCAACTTGTCACCCGGCTTCGCCAGGATTTCCAGTCCTTCTTCCTGGGGGAACACAAGCACGGTCCGGGAACCCAGCTTAATCATACCAAACTGCGCCCCCTTGGTTAATTCATCGCCCGGTTTCAAGCGACAGACAATCCGCCGCGCAATTGCACCGGTAATCTGCTGTACCAGCATCGGTCGGCTGGTCGGCTCGGGCATCTGCAGATAGACTTCCAGTCGCTCGTTTAACCGCGTGGACTCCGGTCGCAGCGCGTTCAGACATTTCCCGGGTCGATACGCAAGTTTGATAATCTTACCGGCAACCGGCATCCGGTTGATATGGACATTGAAAATCGACAGGAAAATGCCAATCTCGATCGCCGGACCGCCGATATATTCGTGATGCGCAATCTCTTCAATCGTATCGAAGGTCCCGTCCGCAGGAGAAACAATCACACCCTCACCCGCAGGGATTGTCCGCTGGGGGTTCCGGAAGAACCAGACAATCTCCATCCCGAACAACACCAGCGTAAGCACCAGCAACCAGCCGATGTAGCTGAGCACACCGGTCACCACGCCGGATAAAATCACGCCGGAGAGCAGGGCGGCACCGCCGAAAAACAGGGTTGAGAGAACGAACAGTTCGGCCAGCCCTTCACGGGCAAAGGGGAGTCGGCTGCGATACGCAAAGGGATCGTCGGCTTCCTCCCAGTAGTAGCCTCCCTGGTTCTCATGATATTTGAGGTCGCGGGGATCGAGCACATCATGCGGACAGGGATTGAAGTCCCCCTTCCGTGTGCTCTCCATTTTTTTCACGTAACGGGGGCGAAACGTCTTCAACCAGAATCGCCGCCAGCGGCCCCAGAGCATTTCCAGGTTGATAATAATTCCCCCACCCGGCTGAATGGTCGTCAGTTGCGGATCCATGGGCTGGACTTCCCGTCGGGAATAAGGTTGTCCGGTGGGAGGTGGATTAACGTCTGATGAAGTTGAACTCATAAGGTCTTGAATTTCGGTGGTTGCGTGCTGCTGATCATTTCGGGAACGGTTTCAGAGACCGGACTGGTCCCTGCTCAAGAACGTCCCAGTTTAACAGGATCCCGGCTGGCTGACGAGATACGCCCTCGTTCATCACTATTTTTAATCTGTTTTCTTCACGGGCAACGGGTCGAATCGAAAAAATCCGTGCAGCGTCTCTGTTTTATACTTCTGGCCGGATCCGGGTCTGCCTGCGATTCACTGGTCGGGCAGGGAAGCCACGTTGCATCTGTAATCCTGGTCAGAGTTTGAGCATATTCCGGACTGGCTGGTATCCACAGCTCGCGTAAAGATTCATTTAATCTAAACGCAATCGTTTGAGGTTACTCCGGCTTTCTGCTAAAAATATGCTGCTTTACGCCAAATAATATCAATTTATGTTGATGTGTTGCGAAATCAACAGATCGAGTTCATCCTGTCGAACTTTTAGAGGAAACAAAACCGATGAGTATTGCCATTAGTTCCGTTCATGCCCGTGAAATTCTTGACAGTCGCGGGAATCCCACTGTGGAAGTGGATATCGAGCTGGAAAATGGAGTTGTAGGCCGAGCCGCTGTTCCCAGCGGTGCCAGTACAGGGATGCACGAAGCCTGTGAACTGCGCGACGCCGATAAAAAAGACCGCTTCCTGGGCAAAGGGGTCCAGCAGGCCGTTCAGAATGTGAACACCGAAATTGCCGACGTACTGGTTGACCTGAATGTCTGCGATCAGCTGCTGATCGACCGTGTCATGCTCGACCTGGATGGCACTGAAAATAAATCACGCCTGGGTGCGAACGCCATTCTGGCCTGTTCGCTGGCCGCTGCACACGCAGCAGCTGCTTCTTCCGACCTGCCCCTGTTCCGTTACCTGGGTGGTGTTGGCGCCAACCGCCTCCCCGCCCCGATGATGAACATCATCAACGGTGGTGAGCACGCCAGCAACGGTATCGACCTGCAGGAGTTCATGGTCATGCCCCTGGGCTTTGACAACTTCAGTGACTCTCTGCGTTGCGGAACCGAAATCTTCCACTCGCTGAAGAAAGTGCTCTCTTCCAAAGGTCTGAGCACCGCTGTCGGCGACGAAGGGGGCTTCGCTCCCGATCTGCCCAACAGTGAAGACGCGATCGACGTCATTCTGACCGCGATCGAAAAAGCAGGTTACAAAGCCGGCGATCAGGTTAAAATCGCCCTCGACGCCGCTTCTACCGAATTCTACAACACAGAAACCGGTATCTACACCGTCGAAGGTCGCGAATTCGATTCCGCAGGCATGGTCGACTTCCTCGCCTCCTGGGTTGAAAAGTACCCGATCTGCTCCATCGAAGATGGCCTGGCAGAAGACGACTGGGAAGGCTGGAAAGCACTCACCGAACGGATCGGCGACAAAGTCCAGCTGGTCGGCGACGACCTGTTCGTGACCAACCCCAAACGTCTGCAGCGGGGGATCGACGAAGGGGTTGCCAACAGCATCCTGGTGAAAGTCAACCAGATCGGCACCCTGTCCGAAACCATCGAAGCAGTTCAACTGGCAGGACGCAACGGTTACACCGCCGTCATGAGCCACCGTTCCGGCGAAACCGAAGACACCACCATCGCCGACCTCGCGGTTGCTCTCTGCACTGGTCAGATCAAAACCGGTTCCGCCAGCCGGACCGACCGCATCTGCAAATACAACCAGCTGCTGAGAATCGAAGAGATTCTGGGAGAGGAAGCCACCTTCGGCGGTACCATCTCCTGAATTGATTCCGATCAACTCTGAAATGAACAGCTCCCCCCGGAACCCGTTTCCGAGGGGAGCTTTTTATGCGCAGGCTTAAGTTGCAGTATGCGATTCTTCGCCCCATCTCAACTCATTTCAGCCAAGCACACTCCGGTCGGCACCACAGACACAGTCGCGACAATCACTACAGCTTAACAGGGTCTGGAGAAACCTGTGCAACCCTGTCGATTTTGATGAGGTAGCTCTGCGCCCCACGTCTGCAGAGATTGTGTTTCTTTTACATCGGCCATCAATATCGTGACTGACAGACAGCACCAGAACGAAGAAACCGGGATCGGCTGGATGATCTCGCTGACATTCTGGCTGCTGTTATTCTTCGCGGCGAGCCTGTTCGCTGCGGTAGTCCTTTCGCCGCGGTATCTGGCCTACCTCGAGTTAAGGAATGAGTATCTCTCGAACCAGGTCCAGCTGGTGACCCTGGAAAACCAGGTCGAATACCTGAAACAGATCGCCCATTCGCTGGAACATGATCCTGAGTTTCGTTCCGAAGTCGCACGAGTCGACTTTGATGCCGTTCGACCGGGTGAAGAGCGGATTGCCGTCGATCCCGATCTGGCCCTGGATCTGCCTCAATGGAATTCGCGTCAGAGAATCCCGGTCACCAGTCGCGCCTGGTACGTGCCCATGCTGAGCGTGCTCAGCGAAAACCACAAGGTGCGCTCCTCGCTGCTGCTGACCGCCGGGGTGATTGTGCTGCTGTCTTTTACGTTTCTGCATGAATCGCAGTCCCATCAGCTGGAGCACGTAACCCGATCCACCAAAGACTTTGTGTCGCTGTTCCTCTCTCGATACCGCATCTCGGAATCAGAGGCCGATGAAGACTGACCCCGGTTCCGGCTGTAAGGAATAACACGAATGCAGCAAACGCCCCGCCTGCAACACCTGAGCTTGTTTTTGTGATCCTAGCCTTTCTTCCCAGGAACCACGTTGTTCGGATTTTTTCTGGAATAGCTGCTCTGCCATTCTATCTCGCTGAAAGCCGGCAGCAGAAATCAAATTCAGTTCGGACAATCCCGAAGCAGCGACGATTTGATTAGTAGTTATTTCATGACGTTTCAACCCTGAAGGGTATCACAGAATGGATACAGATAAGCAAGCCAGAACTTCTCTGTTAACGGAATTCAGACTGAGACGCTGGGCGCGGATGCACTACGTTTCGGCCGATCAAAGAAAAGCGACCTGGAATCCCATCGTTCTCGATGAAATGCAGAATAAGGATCAGGAAATGCACGAAGCAGAAGAAAACAGCATGAAGGCCCGTGTTTCATCCATGTATGTGCCACTGGCACCCGGGACTATTACCCGCATCGATCAGTCACACGAAGAAGCCGCTGCACCTCACATCCTGAAAATGCAGGATCGCTCCTCGCGCAATCTGCAACGGGTAGCTGATCAGATGCTGGGCGAATAAGCTTGCTCAATCACGCGCCCCGATTCTCTCGACCTCCGCACTATTTGCGGGGGCCGACGTAGTCATCGACAAACGCATCCAGCAGCAGCACATCCAGACGGTCCATCTGCTGCGTTTTCTCATCCCCGATCTGCAGGGGAGGCTCGTAATCGGCGGCAGCGGTAATGCGAATCCGCTTCGCCTCGATTCCTTTCTGGATCAGATAGAGCATGGCCTCTCGCCCCCGCTGGTAAGTCAGTACCAGTTTATCATTGTAATGGCCATCCTGAGGCAAAGGTTTCACGGACGTATGAGCCCGCAGCTCAATCTTGTTCGGCTTGCCCGCCAGCTCCGGAATCATCTCGTCCAGCTTCCCTTTACGTTCCTCGTCAAGGTCTACCTGGGTCTGACCGTAATACAGGGTCTCCCCGACCGGAACCGGTACTCCTTCCCGGAAGCGATAGATACGCACATCCTTGCCTTCGAGGGCCTTCGTCTTAATCCCCCCGCGTCCCCGCGCCTTGCTGTCGGTAAACGCCCCCAGCATACTCATCTGCTCGATCATCGAGTTCATCGGAAAATATTTTCCGGGAGGGGAAATGGGGCCGGTACGATAACCCGTGTAAGACTGAATCGACTCCAGGATCGACCGGAATTTTTCATCATTCACGATTTCACTGAGTGAAACCAGCATGATGAAGAACGTCAGCAGCAGCGACATCATGTCACCGTAAGTCACCACCCATTCGGGGACTCCCGGTGGACCATCGTCTTCCATGACTGTCTGCTCCTGTTAGTGAATGAAGAAATAAGGAGATTCGGCAGAATCTGCCGCTCTCGCGGAATTCCAGCGCCGCTTACCACCAGAATCGTCATGCGGCGCCGTGAAACTTGGCGGATTTTTCTCAAACCGGCCCTGTTCAGCGGGTTTACAGGCCCACCCCGTCACCCCCGGCGGTGTTCTGCAAATCCCCTCCCTCGAACAAAATGCCCCTTAGATCATTGACGAACACAATAAATATCTACAACATTAGGAGTTAAGTAAGCAGCAACCGATCAGAACATCAGCGCTAGAGAAATCCGGGAATTTCTGGGAAAAGAAAAGGAAGTGGTCAAGGAATGTCGAGCCCTCTCATTGTGCAGCAGTCGGAATTGGTCGCACTCTGTGATCAGATTCAGGATGCGGGCATCGTTGCATTCGATACGGAATTCGTTTCCGAATTCACTTATCGCCCCGAACTTTCCCTCCTGCAGTTTGCCTTCGAAGGGCGCACGGTCGCCGTCGATCCCTACGAAGTCGATGACCTGACTCCCTGGTGGGACATCATGACCGACGATTCCACCACAGTGGTCGAGCACGGCGGACGCGAAGAAGTTCGCTTCTGTCGCCACTTCTCCGGCAAGAAGCCACAGAAACTGATCGATCTGCAAATCGCCGAAGGGCTCCGCTCGCGGAGCTTTCCCATCTCCTATACCGCACTGGTCGCCCGCGTGCTGGGAGAGAAAGCGGGCAGTAAAGAGACCCGCACGGACTGGCGCCGCAGACCACTTACCGACCAGCAGATCAAATACGCACTTGACGACGTCAAATACGTCCTTCGTATCTGGAAGATCCAGGAAAAAGAATTAACGGACCTGGGCCGTCTGGAGTGGGCCCAGGCGGAATTTCAACGGATGATCGATGAAGTCGATTCCGAATTTCACCGCGAAAACTGGCGCCGCGTTTCCGGGTTGCACAAACTGAAGCCGCGCGAACTGGCCATCGTCCGCGAACTCTTTGACTGGCGCGATGAAGTTGGCCAGGACAAGAATCAGCCGGTCCGTCGGATTCTCCGCGACGACCTGTTAATCGAACTGGCCAAACGCAAACCCAAGACGCCACAGGACCTGACCGCCACCCGCGATCTCAATCGCAAGAACATGTTCAAGCTCGCTCCCCAGGTCGTCCAACGCATTGAGAAAGCCCTGCAGCTTCCCAATGACCAGCTTCCGCAGTTGCAGGAGAATCCCAACACGCAGCAGAATCAGGATGAGCAGGTAATCGGTAAACTGCTGGGCATCGCCCTGGCGAACCGTTGTGCCGAGATGAATGTTTCTCAGACGCTGGTGGGAACGACATCCGATTTAAGGCACCTGGTCCGCTATCATGTGTATGGAGAACAGAGCGACGACAGGCCCCGCCTGATGACAGGCTGGCGGGCGGAAGTCTGCGGCGATCTGCTTACCGATGTTTTGGACGGCAAGATCTCCATGCGTGTCGCCGATCCGGAATCGGATCATCCGCTGCATTTCGAAAGACTCAGCTAGGCACAATCAGCCCGAACCTGTACAATCGCCACGTTGTACCGGTGGTCTCCTCACTCTGCCGATGGATCGTTTCATTCTACCAGGAACAGAGTCAGGAATGCCGATGAAACTCCTTCGCATACTGCCCCTCATACTCATGCTGGCTTCGCCCCTCCTGGGAGCGGAACCCGCGCCGGAAGATGACTATCAGGCTGTCGCGGGAAAATGGGTCCGCAATGATCAGGCCGGCAACGGGTCTCCCCTGCAGGTGGAACAGGAAATCATCGGCAAGAAATCCATCGTGCGGGTATTTGACCTGAATGGCAAACTGATCCACGAGCACCAGGCGCAATTCCGCTTACAGCGGATGGAAGAAGTCAACGTCTTCGTCTATTTTGATCTGGAAGTGACCGCCGGTCCGAACAAAGGAAAACGGCAGCCCCAGCCACGATCGTTCGCCTATCGCATCCGGAAGAATCAATTCATCCAGGTGGAGGGACTTCTTAGAGAAGATCCCTCACCGGCCCGCATGCTGATCTGGCTCAAAAAAACGCCACCCCAACCGGACGTGTAAGAATTTCTGCAGACAGCGGTATGACATCTGCCTGCCCCTGGTTAATTCTGATTGATCAGGCGATCTGCTTCTTTGAGGTGTTTCACAAATTTGATCTGGGCTTCGCTGGGAACCCAGCGGGCAGTATCCATCATCCACGGCAGATAATCTCTGCCGGCCCAGAGAAGTTGCTGAAGCTGTGGATAATCGGCACAGGCCGTTTGTTTCATGTAGTCAATATCAGGGGCCGTTCTTTTTTGAACCTGTATTTTGAACTGCTCCCATGTGGCATCACTGGCCTGTATCCTCTGCAGGATCAGAAAATCCCGATACACATTCTTAAACTCTGCTAATTCATCTCGACCGCTATGCTGATTTGTCAGATCACTCAGTGATGATATGGTAGAAAAACGCTGAATGGCTTTTCCCAGCAGCAGGCCAACAACCACAACAACGGTCAACACGAGGCCACTCCAAAAGAGTTTCCTGGCAAATCCAGAACGGGTAGTTCGGGCTGATCGGTTTTCCATATCTCTTTCACGTTCCTGAATCAATCACGCAGGACCACAAATCATTCATTAATAATGCGTTCTGCCTCTTTGAGATGCTTCTCAAATTTTTCCTGGTCGGGACTTGGTTCGGTGCGTGCATTGTCCAGCATCCCAGGCAGATAATCGCGGCCCGCCCAGAGCATCTGCTGGAGCTGAGGGCGATCAGAACCGGCACTCGATTCGAGCTCTTTGATCAGGGGATCCATTTCTGCACTGACTTTGTTCTTGAAACTGGACCACTCGGCATCGCTGGCCTGCTTCTGCTGCAGTGCCAGGAATTGCTGGTGGATCTCTTTAAACTTGGCCAGTTCAGCATCTCCGCCGGGGGCAAACAGGTCTCCCAGTGGGACGAAGTACAGAATTGCAGCCAAGACGATCGCTCCGCCTACACCTCCCAGAATTTTGGGGTCCATCATGGGCCCCAGCGCCTCGAATGGATTGGAACGGGCGACTTTGATCTGTGGCTTGGCGGGTCGAGCCGGCGGAGGAGTCGCTGCCATCGGAGCTGGAGAGGCAGCAGGACTACTGGCCGGCGGTGGAACAGCAGCAGAGGGAGTTGCCTCTGTGGACGTCGCCTCAGCGCTCTCCGTTTCCGCGGGAGCTGCTGCTTCCTCTTTCTTCGGCTCGGGCTTTTTCAACTGTAACGCTTCAATCTGCCAGGCTTCAAACCACTCCCCTTTTCTGCCCAGCTTGAGCAAATCGGTGGGTTCGACACGCTGCTGCTCCGCCCACATTTTGATTTTGTGTGCTTCGATTGGACCGTAACCCATGCCTCCCAGTTTGCAGTACCATTTCTGACGGGACCGCAACTTCAGGATCGGTGGCTTGGGTGGCTCTGCTGCTTTCTTCTCTTCTTCTTTTGCTTGCTTTTTCTTGCTTTTCTTTTTCCTGGATGATTCAGAAACTTCCGCTTCTGCCTCTTCGGTCTCCGTTTCGCCGGACGTCGGTACGATCTGGTCTGCATCCATATCTTCCGCATCAATGACGTCCAGGTCACTTCCCGATGAACTCAAGAAGACCACCGTTCGCGCAGGAACCCACTCCGGTTCTGCAGATGACTTCACCTCATCGTTCGGTGCAAGCTCACCATCAAACAGCATCTGCATCAGATCGTCGGCTGACATCGGCCCAAGTTCATGATTCAGCACCCGGCAGTACCACTGCACTTTCTGATGCTTGCTCCGCACCGCTTCCAAAGTGGCAAAGCGGGGGAGTTGAGATTCGAGCTCGGAAGAAAGTTTATCTTCCTCTTCGACGATTGAGAAACCTTCCATGGAAGGCAGGTTCGTATTCTCCTCCATCCCAAACGAAGAGTCCACGATCGAAAAATCGTCCAGGGAGAGTTCGGTCTCCCCTGACTCGCGTGCGTCAAACAACCCTCCAATGTCTGCTGCGGGAAACCAGTTCCCACCCTCACCAACTCTGACCTCCATTTGTGGCGTCAGCTTTCCTGCATGAGCCATGGAAAACAGCTCTTCGAAGGAGATGGGACCAGATGTTGTTTCTTCTGACTGCCTGTAATACCAGCTGTCCTGTGCCATTTTTTATCTAACAATCTGTGACAGATCTAAAGTGAATTTGTGCCTGAGTCTCTGGAACTGCGCGCACAAGGCCCGTGCTCTAGTTGCCTATTTTAATGGGCAGGGTAGGGCGCAAATCTACGATTTTCACCTTGTTTTTTCGAAAAACCGATAAAAACAAAGGGGCGCGCGCAGTTCCACCACCTGGAAGTGAGGCGTTTCGGCCACCCGCTACCAGAATCGTTATGATTGGCCCCTCCAGCGGTCAGCAGACGCTCAGACAGGCCAGGCGTCAGACGCAACTGCTTCAGGCAGCAGCAGTTTTCTGCTTTCGCAGCAACAGCCCCATAAAGAAGACAAACAGGGCACTAAAGCAGCAGAAGCCCGCAAACCAGTCGCCGTATTTCGTATACAGGCTGGTCCGGTTATCCAGGGGAACCGTGTCGATGACAACCGCATTCATCGATTTGTTCCACCGCCCCGTCTTCGGATTCACAAATGATTTCCGACCCTGGTTGTCACCATCAATGAAGACATCGGGCTCAACAATCATGCCGTCACCATCGATGACAGCCGAGATCCCCGTATTCACGGCACGCACCATCGGTGTCCGGTTCTCCACACAGCGGAACGAAGCGGTAATCAGGTGCTGATCCAGCTCACTGGAGCCATGGAACCAGCCGTCATTGGTCAGGTTGACCAGGCAGTCGATCGGGGCCGAGGGTGACTCTGCCGTCGATGACTGATTCATTACCGAGCGAACCAACTGGGGAACGGTATCTTCGAAACAGATCACCGGAGCGAAGTTCCAGTCCTGGTATTCAAAGTTCGCCGCATGTTTCCCAGGTTGAATCCCGAAGGAGGCCCCATAGGGAGTGAAGACCTGCAGGAAGGGCAGGGTGTCGCGTAAGGGCAGATACTCGCCGAACGGGACCCGGTGAATTTTGTCGTAGCGAGAGGTAATCCCGACATCCGGCCGCACGAAGACAGCGGAGTTATATTGCTCCACGCGCTTGTCTCCGGCAGAGACCGTATCGAGTCCAATCACTAATGCGGCGTTCGCTTCCTGGCTCATATTCGTCAGTGTTTTGTGAACTGAAGGTTCGTTCCATTTCTTCAGCGGGATTTCCGGCGCGATCGCCTGCAGTTGCTCGTTGGTTTTCCCGTTGCGATCCACCAGCGGCCAGCGGAACATCGTCTCCGGCCAGACCACCAGATCGGGCTGATGCCGGACAGCGGCGCCCATCAACACCAGATGTTTCAGATAGATTGACCGCCACTGATTCTGATCGTGTTTGACTGATGTCGGGAAATTTCCCTGAATCAGCGCGATGCGGGGGCCATCTTTAAACTCAGCCTGCCCGCGTCGTACATAGCCATAGCCCAGCACCGACAGAAACAGTGTCAGACAGACCGCGGTCTGAATCATCTGCTTGCGACCAATTTGATCCAGGTTCTGTTCTTCGGGTGTCAGATTGGTCGGAAAGAGTTGTAGCCGCTTCATCAGTGACATCGGGAGCAGATCGGTAAAACAGGCGGCCAGCATCACCACAACAAAACTGACCCCGTAGGCTCCCGTAATGTCACTGATCTGAATCAGCTCGGTCCACCGGTATTGTGTATGACCAATGTAGTACCAGGAGAACCCGGTCAACAGGTAAGCCCGCATGTATTCCAGACCAACCCACATCACGGGTGCAGCCAGTGGCAACGGGATACGGAACCGATGTACGGAAATGCGGCTCAAGAAAACGAAGGTTGGAAAATATAAAGCGAAGTAGCACGCCAGTGCGATCCAGGCGATATACATGCTGGGATCACCGAGTCGCATCCACTGCAGCGTAGGAACTGTAAACAGCAGTCCGCCACAGAGGGTGGCGGTATACATCAATCTGGTTGCGCGGGGAATACGAACCAGCAACAGCAGCGGAATCAGGCAGACCCAGCCCAGCGGTCCGAAGTCAATGGGAGTGAAGCTGGCCCACATCAGCACCGCCGTCAATCCCGACAACGTCCAGGCTCCCCAGGTGGGAGCAGGCGAAGTCCGCGCGGTATTGATGATCCGCTGAATGTCCTGCCCCAAGGCATGATCGGGGGTGGATTCAGGTTGGGAGGATTGAGCATCAGACACGGACTGTGGTTCCATTTCAGGAAGATCAGAGGGATTTGGTTCGGTAGAAATTGTGGTCGAGGTCATGAGTTCCATCCTTGGTTTTCGATCTCGCAGAGAAACGCTGACTGAGCGATTTCCTGATCGTGAAACATCCTGTCCCACGGAAACCGGTCATTCTTCTTACGTCGCTTCAACGCTTCTCAATGGGGCCAATCCAGTCAGCGGTCCCCATTTTTGTGTCTGATTCTGGTGTTTTTTACTGAAATCAGGCTTTCAGGAGTAGATCAATCAGGGGAGAAACTCACTCTACTACCATAAAAATGTGTCAATTAAGAACCCGCTCTGATACAGCTGATTGCCCGTAGAGAACAGCGCCACTGCATTCGCAGCCACCGTCGCATGCAAATCTGCAGAACCCATTGATTTCAAGGGAGTTACGAACGCCGCCCCCTCTGACCACTCGACGCGAGCCGGCTGATAAGTGGGGCGATCACCTCGCGACTGATAGTCCGTCGTCAGCCGTGCTCTCAATGTCCGGGGCATCGGATGGGGATCTCCGAGGAACTGTCGCAACGCGGAGCGCACAAAAAGTTCGAAACAGACCATACTACTCACCGGGTTCCCAGGCAGACCGAAAATGTAGCAGGGCGAACCAGTCTCACGCTCCAGAATCCCAAACCAGAGCGGCTTGCCCGGCTTCAGATTCACCTTGTGAAATACCTGTTTCACACCAGCAGCTTCCAGTTCTGAGGGGACGAGGTCCAGTTCCCCGGCAGAAACACCACCGGAGAGCAGCAGGAAGTCGCTCTTCAGACCTTCCCGGATTTTCTCGCGTAAATAGGTGCGTTCGTCGCGGGCGATTCCCAGTGGTACAGGTCGAGCATCGGCTTGCAGGATCTGGGAATGCAGCATGACTTCATTCGAATTACGAATCTGTCCCGCCTGGGGACGCTCTTCCGGGGGCACCAGCTCATCGCCGGTCGCCAGAATCGCTACCGATGGTCGCATGCGGACCGAAATCTGGGGACTGCCGGTCTCGGCCAGCGCGCCGATCTCCTGGGCGCGAAGATACGCGCCCGCTTTGACCACGGTCGCCCCTGCTTCCAGTACCGAAGCCCGGTAAAGCATATTCTTACCCGGTTCGACGGGCGTCGTTTTAAGCCGCACGGTCTGTTCGGATTCGTTGATCTCACAATGTTCGATCTGAATCACAGCATCCGCACCTTCCGGCAACGGGGCGCCGGTCATGATCTGCGACGTCTGTCCCACCTCCAGGGACCGACTCGGCACCGAACCGGCGTAGATGACTTCCTGAATCTGCAGGGTCCCGGTTCCCTCTGGCACGTCGCAGCTGCGAACGGCAAAGCCATCCATCAGCGCCTTGTCAAACGGGGGAATATTGACATCACTGACGGCATCTTCCGCCAGCACGCCATGCGTGGCTTCAAACAGTGAGCAACGTTGGGGAGTTGCGGGTCGGACTGTTTTGAGAATCTGATCGAATGCTTGCTGGACAGACAGCATCAGGAACGCCTCCCTCTCTGGTTCAAGCGCTGGTGAGTTCTTCTGCGGGCAACTGCAGGAAGTTTTTCAGTAGAGTGATTCCTTCGTGCGTCAGAAAACTTTCCGGATGGAACTGCACGCCATGGACCGCTAATTTCCGATGCCGGAGCCCCATGACCTCTTTTGGCTGTCCCTCTTCTTCGACCCAGGCACAAACTTCCAGATCCTCAGGGCAGGTTTCCTCGGGAACAATCAGGCTGTGATAGCGGGTCGCCTGAAATGGGGAAGGCAGGTTCTGAAACACGCCTTTGCCGTCATGATATACCTCTGAGACTTTGCCGTGCATCAGTCGCTGAGCACGAACCACTTTTGCACCAAAGACTTCGGCGATGCACTGATGCCCCAGGCAGACCCCCAGGATGGGAACTTTTCCCGCGAAATGTGCGATGATCTCTTTCGATAGTCCTGCCTCGCCCGGAGTACAGGGACCGGGTGAGATGATGATTTTCTCGGGAGCTAACCGCTCGATCTCCTCAATCGAAGTCTGATCGTTCCGGGCCACTTCGATCTGAAGTGTCGGATCAATTTCCCCAAACCGTTGAACAAGGTTATAGGTAAAGGAATCATAGTTATCGAGAACGAAAATCACGTGTCACCCTGCAGCAGATCAAGTTAAGTAATGTATGTTGATAATAACAAATCATAGACGACAGACGGCGGAAAAGCGACTGGCCCGGAGTAATTCCTGTCCTTCACGGCCGATCTGGAGCCGCGAATTCCGACTGACCGTCACACGTACATCCATCGTCAAATCAACCAGCGGCGTCTGTCCGCTCTGACTGATAAGACAACGTATTAGCTGGTTTGTTCTTAAGAATATTGGTGTTGACCAGAAATGGCAATAATTGTTATGAATCCCTGCCTTTCCGGAAGGACCCGGATTAGAAATGCTTAAATGTACACATTCCGCCCATAGCAAACCGGCGGAAACCTGTAGTTACAGGGGTTAAGGTTGGACTCCAGGCCGATATCAAACTGGTTGAAACGCTTCACCATCTCACGGCGGCAGCTGTTCTGGATGGTTGTCTTTCTACCTATATTCTGCGCGATCTACTATCTGGCGTTCTGGCTGCGCTATGAAGGCTCTCTCAACGTCGATGGCGTACTGGGAGAAAACGGCTTTCGCATGTTTCGCGCAACGGTCCTCTGGGCCGTTGGTCTGAAGACGATCACCTTCTGGGGGAGCGGCGTCTATAAAATCCGCAGTCGCTACATCACCACGCGTGATGTAGTCAACCTGGCCAAAGCAGTCACTATCAGCTCCATCGGGCTGGCTCTGGTCGATTACCTCTTCTTTCCCAAGATCATGCTGCCTCGTTCGGTCTTTCTGATTGACTGGGGCTCTACGATCCTGGTGGTCTGTGGAATCTGTGCCGGAATTCGCATGGTTCGTGACAGTGGCCGCAAGTTTCGCCAGCAGGGGAATTGCCAACCAACATTTATTATCGGTGCCAATGAAGCCGGCGCCGCGCTCCTGCGGATGATCGAACGCGATAAAAATTCCTGCCTGCGAGTCGTCGGTTTCCTGGACGACTATTCCAGCCGGATCGGTACCCGCATCAACGGGGTCCCGGTGCTCGGTTCACTCGCCCAGATGTGCGTCCTCGCAGAAGACTACGGCGTTTCGGAAGTACTGCTACCAGCCGATGAGATTCCGGGCAAGACCGTCCGCCAGTTAATGGAAGCCGGCAACTCGGCCGACATTTCGGTTCAGGTACTCCCCAGTTATCAACAACTGCTCTCGGGTAAAGTGGAGATGAAACCACGGCCCGTCTGTATTGAAGATCTGCTGGGACGTGAGCCCGTACAGCTCGATATGCAGAACATTCGCGACTGGATGGATGACCGCGTACTCATGGTCACCGGCAGTGCCGGCAGCATCGGTTCGGAAATCTGTCGTCAATTGCTGCAGTTTTCTCCCCGACGACTGATCCTGGTCGACCGGTCCGAGAACAGCCAGTTCTACCTCGAACGAGAACTGATCAAACTGGGATACGCGGGACGCTTCGATGTCGTGATTGCCGACATCAACGATTCCAAACGCATTCGCGCCGTCATGCGGGAATACCAGCCCGACATTCTGTTCCACGCCGCTGCCTACAAACACGTCCCTCTGATGGAGGGCAACCCGGGCGAAGCGGTCAAGAACATCGCGCTGGCTACCAAACACCTCGCCGATCTGGCAGAAGAATTCAACGTCGGCTCGTTCGTGATGATCTCCTCGGACAAGGCCGTCAACCCAACCAACGTCATGGGCGCCAACAAGCGGATTGCCGAGTTGTACGTGCAGTCGCTCGCCGCTCATTCTCGCTGTCACTTTGTGACGGTTCGCTTCGGCAACGTTCTGGGTTCCGCCGGTAGTGTGGTGCCAATCTTCACACAGCAGATCCAGAACGGCGGCCCGGTCACGGTTACCGACGAACGGATGCAGCGTTACTTCATGACGATTCCCGAAGCCTCACAACTGGTGATTCAGGCTGGTGCGATGGGTCGGGGCGGGGAAATTTTCGTCCTCGACATGGGCGAACCCGTGCGGATCGTTGATCTCGCAACCGACCTGGTTCAACTCTCCGGTCTCAAAGTGGGTGAAGATATCGAAATCCAGTTCACCGGTCTGCGGCCCGGCGAGAAGCTCTATGAAGAACTGCACGTTGACGGCGAAAAACATCTGCCGACCCGGCATCCCAAAATCATGGTCGCCGAGAAAGTCTCGGTCAGCGAACAGTTCATTCATGACTCCTTCGCGCGACTGGAAGCCATCACCGAACAACCCTCTCCAGTGATCCTGGCAGAAATTCAGCGGATCCTTCCCGAATTTCAGTCCAGCATTTCTCAACCCGCAGAGACACCTCTCCGCCGCGCTGCTTAAAGTCGGACTGTGATCCACTTCAGCTGCGATCAGCCGCCGATTCCCTACAGTACCTTTTCATCCCTGCCTGAATCTGTTACTTAATAGTAATACAGAGAGTCGTTTTATGGGCCCGTTTCTTACACCATGAAAACGCAGGTAGATTATGAACAAGGCGCTACGGTTTCTGATCTCGTCTTCACTGTTGCTGCTCTTCGCACCACTTCTCAGCGGCTGTAATGACAGCTCCGCTCCAGGGACCGGTCCCGGCCCCGCGCAGGCAGAGGGCAACACTGCCCCTGAAGGTCGACTGTTTGGTGCTTCCTTTCAGACACTAAACAATCCCTTCTTTGTCGATCTGGGCAAAGGACTGCAGAAAGAACTCGCAGCACACGGCGATGAACTGATCATCCTCGACGCGCAGTTCAATTCACTGAAACAAAAAAACGATCTCTCCGATCTGATTCTCAAAGACGTTGCCGGCATCTTCGTCAATCCGGTCAACTGGGAAGGCCTCAAGGGGTCCCTGCTGGAAGCGCAGCGTAAAAACGTGCCCATCATTATCGTCGATGCCCCGGTCAAGGAATCAGACGAAGAACTGATTGTCTGTACGGTCGCCTCCGATAATGTCCGCGCGGGACAACTCGCTGCCGGGGCCCTGGCCAAAGTGAACCCCAAAGCGAAACTGGTTGTGCTGCACCTCTCGGTCAATAAAGCCTGCATCGACCGCGTCGCCGGTTTTAAAGAGACGCTGCAGAAATATCCGGAGATGGAGATCCTCGACGTCCAGGAAGCCAAAGGAACAACCGAAGGAGCCCGTCCCGTGATGCGTGACCTCATCGGTCGCTATCCCGATCTGAACGCAGTCTTCGCCATCAATGATCCCAATGCCCTGGGTGTGATATCAGCTCTCGATTCGGCCAACAAACTGGACGACGTAACCATCGTCACCGTCGATGGTTCGCAGGCGGGGATTAAAGCGATCCAGGCGGGAAAGCTGTATTCAACCTCGGCTCAGTTCCCCAAAGAGATCGGCAAGATCGCAGCGGAGAAAATGCTTGCTCATCTGAATGGAGAACCGGTTGAGAAAGACGTGAAAGTGCGAGTCGAACTGATCACAGCCGAGAATGCGGAGCAGCACCTGGAGGCAGACTGACAGATGCCTGCCACCTTAACGCCACTGCTTCGACTGCAAGGCATCACCAAGCGCTTCGGGAATGTCACCGCTCTGGATCAGGTCAACCTGGAGATTCAGGCAGGCGAAATCCATACGCTGCTGGGCGAGAACGGCGCTGGTAAAAGTACGCTGATCAAAATTCTGGGAGGCATCCACCAACCCGATGCTGGCACACTCTGGTCGGAAGACGAACCGATTACATTACCCAACGTCTCAGCCGCCGATCGTTATCAGATTCGAATGATTCACCAGGAACTTTCACTCGCCCCCAATCTCACCGTGGCAGAAAACATCTTTCTCGGCCGCGAACCCAGCGCCCTGGGCTGGCTGCGAAAACGGGAAATGAACCGCCAGGCACAAGCGTTGATTCAGCAGCTCGGACTCACTGAACTCCGCGACGTGACCGCAACCGTCTCGACACTCAGCACCGCTCACCAGCAATTGGTGGAGATCGCGCGGGCACTGTCTCAGGAAGCACGCGTACTGGTACTCGACGAACCGACGTCGTCCCTCTCCGAACTGGAAGTGGAGGCACTGTTCCAGACACTCCGTCGCCTGCGCGAACAGGGGGTTGGCATCGTCTATATTTCACATCGCATGGAAGAGATCATGCGACTTTCTGATCGCATCACCGTCCTGCGTGATGGGAAGACGGTCGGCACCGCTCCCGCCAGTGAGGTCAATCCCCAGACGCTGATCCGCTGGATGGTCGGTCGAGATATCAAGGACCACTTTCCGCGGCCCTCTCATCGTCCTGGCGCGGTCGCATTGAGCGTGAGTGATTTGAGTAACGCGAACGTGGCAGACGTTTCATTCGAAGTCCGTTACGGTGAAGTTCTGGGGCTGGCAGGACTGGTGGGCGCCGGACGCACCGAACTCGCCCGGGCCCTGTTCGGCATCGACCGGATCGATTCAGGAACAATTCAGATCGACGGTAAACCCGTCCGGATCCGCAGTCCTCGCGATGCTCTACGACAGGGTCTGGTGCTGGTCCCCGAAGACCGCAAGCAACAGGGATTGATCGTCGAGCAGAGTGTGGCTTTCAATATCACGCTCCCCTGGCTGAAAGAATGGATTCGCGGCTGCGCCTTTCATTACAAAACGCGCGATAAAATGGTCGAACGGACCATTTCACGGTTCGGCGTCAAGCTCTCCGATGCCGAACAACCGGTCCGCGATCTTTCGGGAGGCAATCAGCAGAAAGTACTCGTGGGGCGCTGGATGGAACATCCGCCAAAAATTCTGATCCTCGACGAACCGACGCGCGGCATCGATGTCGGTGCGCGGGAAGACCTGTATCGAATTATCGGAGAACTGGTCAGCCAGGGGATGGCATTGATCCTGATCTCTTCGGACCTGGATGAAGTCATGAATATCTCACACCAGATCGGGACGTTCCGCACAGGCCGCCTGACAGGCGTCTCGCCGGCAGAGTCGGTCACCGTGGAAGAAGTGATGCAACAATTAACGGGAGGTAGCAGCGCGTGAAAGTCGTGAAACAAATGGTTCCCCTGCTGGCAGCCATCATTATCCTCCTGCTGCTGTTCCGCATCTGGGTCCCCAGCTTCCTGACACCGGAAAACATGTTGAACCTGACTCAACAGATATCCGTCAACACGATCCTCGCCTTAGGCATGACGCTGGTTATCCTCGTTGGTGGGATCGATCTGTCAGTCGGCGCGATGGTGGCGCTTGTCGGTACGACCACCGTCTACTGTCTCACCGCACTCTCGGGTGACACTCAAGATCCATTCATGTTACTGACAGCGATCCTCGCAGGACTGGGAGTCGCTTCTCTGTTTGGCATTTTTCACGGGATCGCGGCTGCGAAAACCGCCATGCCGCCATTTATCATCACACTGGCCTCCATGCTCATCGCTCGCGGGTGCGCGCTGCGTTTCAACAGCGGATTACCGATGCCTATCAAAGACGAACAGACCTGGTTCCTCGCGATTGGCAACGGGCGACTGTTTGATGTCGTGCCGTATCCCGTGGTGATTATGCTCTCACTGTTTTTATTGATGGCCCTGCTGCTGCATCGGACCCGTTTCGGCCAGCATGTCTACGCTCTGGGCGGAAATCGCGAAGCGGCCCTCTACACAGGAATACCAATTGTACGGGTAGAAATCACTGTATATTTACTCTGTTCCCTGATGGCGGGTGTGGCGGGCATGATTCATACTTCTCAACTTTATTCGGCGGAACCCGGTTCAGGGGAAATGTTTGAGTTAACAGCAATTGCCGCAGTTGTGGTCGGAGGCACAAGTTTTACTGGCGGACGGGGTACCATGTTTGGTACAATGTTAGGGGCCGTTATTATCGGGATACTCGATAAAGGCCTGAATCAGGCAGGAGTCCATTACTCTCTGCAATATATCGTGAAGGGCGCAGTGATATTGGTTGCCGTCTACCTGGATGTCAGACGAAACCGATAATCAGACAGCACTGTGCCGATTGCAGCGGTTGCGCAAGAGGATAAGCCTGCAAAAAGTTTGTCATTTTTCTGACGGACACGAAGTCGTGAGCTAGACTTCCTGTGTACGTATGGGCTGTTTATGTCCACGTGCCGGTTGATCTTGTTAAGCCCCTCGTAAAGAGACCGACTCATGACTTCTGAAAAACCTCGCTATATCCGTCGTTATATCATCACCGTCATTGTCCTGGTTCTGGCTGCGCCCTTCCTGATTTATGGTGCGCATCAGAGCGTCGAAAGCATGAGTATCGCCCCCGAAAAGTGGGCGCCGCCTTACATGCAGTCACGCCAGAACTATGACCGGTTCATGAAAGACTTCGAAAGCAATGATCTGATTCTGATCAGCTGGCCCGGCTGTACCGTCGATGATCCCCGGCTGACCGAATTCGAAAAACGAATCGAAGGCCCCGGCAAGACCGACTTCGGTGAAACCCACGAGGAGATCTTCGCTCGAATTGTCACCGGTGCGGGAACCGTCGACTCATTAACGGCTCCCCCGCTCAAGTTGCCCCGCGATGAAGCGCTGGAGAGACTGCAGGGGGTTCTGGTCGGTAAAAACCTGAAAGACAGTTGTGCGGTGATTATTCTCACCTACCGCGGCAACGAATTACGAACACAAGCCATCGATCATGTATTGAAAGTCGCGCAAGATGTCTGTGGACTGCCGCGCGAAGAATTTTATCTCACCGGTCCTCCCGTGGACGGCGTCGCCATCGACCGCGCCAGTATTCACAGTGTGAATGTCTTCGGCGCATTGTCTGCCATCCTCGCGACCCTGTTGTGCTGGTTCTGTATCCGCTCCTGGATGCTCACCGGAACCATCCTGCTGGCAGGTCTGTTCGGGCAGGGGCTGGTGCTCTCCATGGTCTACTACTCGGGCGCATCACTGGATGCCGTCCTGATTGTGACACCTTCACTGGTATTTGTGCTCACAATTTCCGCCGGCGTGCACCTGGTCAACTATTACTACGACGAACTCTGTACGACACAGGCGAAAACGAAAACAGAAGCAGAAGAAGCCGTCCGCCGCAGTTTTGCACAAGGCTGGTTGCCCTGTCTGCTGGCTGCCATCACCACTGCCATCGGTCTGGGATCTTTGATGGTCAGCCAGATCTCGCCCATTGCCCTGTTTGGCATGATCGCCTCCATCGGTCTGTTGGTCACACTGGGGGTATTGTTACTGATTCTCCCCGGAGCCATGCAGCTCTGGCCACCGCAGCGGATTCTGAAAGCCAACCAGGCAGAACACCCCGCTCATATGCCACGAACAATAACCCGCCTGTCCCGCTTCCTGAACGGTTTCACTCACTGGCTGCAGCGGTATTCGCTGCCCGTCTTCCTGACATCATTGATGCTGATGACCGTCTCCGCTTATGGTCTGGTATATACCCGCTCTTCCGTCGATATTCCGTCCCTGTTCCCACCCGGTAGTCAGGTTCTGAAAGATTATCGCTTCAATGAAGATCGCATGGGACCGCTGATTCCCGTAGAAGTCGTTATCCAGTTTGATAAAGACTGCAAGAAAACCTTCCTGCAGCGTCTGCGAATTATTGACGACATTGAGAAGACGATTAAAAACATCGACGGTTATACCGGCACCATGTCGGCAGCGACCTTCGGCCCCAATCCGGTCGAACACAATGGCTTTGAATCGATTTTCCGCAAGGTCGTCACCAATAAGAAACTCAAAGAAAACCGTGAAGCCATTCTGGATTCCGTATACCTCTCCGATGAGGATGGTGAGGAATCGTGGCGGATCAGTGCCCGCGTACCTGCTCTCGCCCAGGTCGATTACGGGGCCGCACTCAATAAACTGAAATCGACACTCCAGCCGGAACTGGAAAAATATCGCGAACAGGATGTCCACCTCACCGCGTACTACACGGGGATTATGCCGCTGATTCATACAGTTCAACAGCTGATTATGCAGGACCTGACCTGGAGCTTCATGACCGCCTTTGGTCTGGTCGCGCTGGTGATTGTCATCGTCCAGAGAAACCTGTGGACGGGTCTGCTCAGCATGTTGCCGAACGTCTTCCCCATCGTGGTCGTCTTCGGCATCATGGGCTGGATGGATATCCCGCTCGACATCGGTTCGATTATGACCGCCAGTGTCGCACTGGGGATTGCTATCGATGACACGCTGCACTTCCTCTCCTGGTTCCGCCGGGAGAAACAGCTGGATCGCAGCTGTGAAGAAGCGGTCCACGCCGCACTGAAACACTGTGGACGAGCCATGATTCACACCACTATGATCTGTGGTCTGGGTCTGCTGGTCTTCGGCTTCAGCAGCTTCATTCCAACGCAACGCTTCGCCTGGATGATGCTGACCCTACTGACCACAGCGTTGATCGGCGACCTGTTATTCCTGCCGGCCATGCTGATGCAGCCCTTTGCCCGGCATCTGCAGTTTACGAAAGCAGGACTGCCCGAGACGATTGGACTTACTCACTCCAAGCTCTCTACAGAATAAGCTCAGCTGACACGGGTCAGTGTGCGTTCAAGTTCGCATGCTGACCCATCTGCTGCAGCATCTGACGTCGTGCACTGATCCGGTTCACCAGTTCGACACGCTGGCGTTCGTGGCGTTTCTCGACCCGCTGTTGTGCCTGATAGAAATATCGGACTGCTGACTGCAGATTCCGTCCGGAACGCTGATAGTCGGCCCGCAGGGCTGCTGCGTGCTCGGCTCCCAGTCCGCTGGTCAGGATCTCATCTTCGAGTGAAAGGAAGACCCGAGCACTGCCGGGATCGCCCTGACGTGCTGCACGACCGGTCAACTGGCGATCGATGCGCGATGATTCGTGCAACTCCGCACAGATCACATGCAGCCCCCCCTGTGCAACGACATCGTCGCTGAGCAGAATATCGGTTCCCCGGCCCGCCATATTCGTAGCGACCGTAATCTTACCCGACTGTCCTGCCCGTTCGATGATGGTCGCTTCGTTCTCGTGATTTAATGCATGCAGAACTTCATGCTCCAGACCGGCTGCTGCCAGGCGTTCGGAGAGCTGTTTTGAAAGATTGACTGACCGCGTACCAATCAACACCGGTCGTCCCAGTGCGTGCAGCGCTGCGGTCTCTTCCACAATCGCGGTCCATTTTTCCTCTGCCGTCAGAAAGACTCTCTCCGGGAGTTGTTCGCGGCGGCCGGGGCGATTGGTGGGAATCGTGATCACGGGAGTGCCAAACACTTTTTTGAATTCACTCCGTGCGGAAGCAGCCGTCCCCGTCATGCCTGCCATGCGGGTATAGCGGGCAAACAGTTCCTGGACCGTGGTCTGGGCACCGACTCTGGTAGGTGAGGTAATCTCAACCCCTTCCCTGGCTTCAATCGCCTGGTGAATGCCGTTCTGCCACATCCGACCTTCCGAAATTCGCCCCGTGAATTCATCGACGATCGCGACTTTTCCTTCACGCACGACATAGTCTCTGCCGTTCTGGAAGTAGCTCTGAACTTTGAGGGCCCGTTCGGATGAAAGATAAGCCGTTCCCGGATCGA
Organism: Gimesia sp.; assembly: GCF_040219335.1. NCBI lineage: Bacteria > Pseudomonadati > Planctomycetota > Planctomycetia > Planctomycetales > Planctomycetaceae > Gimesia > Gimesia sp. Next base: position 73,598 of record NZ_JAVJSQ010000034.1, read on the forward strand.
GCGATTGAGGTGCTTCCGGCTGGAGCAGCAGTTCTCGTATCACCCGCCGCCCCGCTTCAGTGAGTTCCATACCTTTTTGTGGACCATGGTCGAGATAATGTTCGCTTTCAGCAAGCCGGGCAACCGCGGTTGCACTCCACTGGCAGACCTCTGACAGCGAGGCCTCCAGCGCATCAGCCTGTCCGATGATCAGCGGCGTTCGGGCTTCATCAATCAGGATGCTGTCCGCTTCGTCTATCAGCACCATGTAGGGAGACCGAGGATTGAGCAGCCCCTGATCTTCGCCTGTCTGTTCCTGTCCAAACAGTTGCTGACGACGCAGATTCGTAGATGTTTTGAGTTCTGGTGAATTGAGCAGATCCCGCAGGTAATCAAAGCCGAACTCCCGCGCGGTGCCGTAGGTGATATCGCATTCATATGCAGCGCGACGTTCGCTCATGGAGGAAGCTGCCGTGACCGTCCCGACGGTCATCCCCAGCGAATGATAAACGGGGCTCAGCCAGCGGGCATCGCGTTCAGACAGATAGTCATTCGCCGTCGCGATGTGCATTCCCAGTTCGGGCAGGGCGTTCAGGCAGAGCGTCAACGCCGCGGTCAGCGTCTTGCCCTCACCGGTCTGCATTTCCGCAATCGCCCCCTCATGCATGGCGATCGCGCCGAGGTACTGCACCGGGTAGGGAGTCATCCCCAGGTGCCGCTGCATCTGTTCGCTGATGATCGCAAACGCTTCTGGCAGCAGGTCTGTCAGTGACTCACCACTCTGCACACGATAACGCAGTGCGTTCCACTCATCGAACAGTTCCGTTTCGGAACGGCTCGCGTATTCAGCCTGGAGCGACTGAATCTGCTCCACCAGGGCCCACCAGCGCGCGGGTACTTCGGTCCCCCCGCTGGGGAGCATGCCGCGAAACCGATCTGTGAGCGAGCTGATGATATTCACCACGTTGAATCCCGAATCCCTGTCCAGAGTAATAAACGATGGAACCGCTACATTCTAACCGACCAGCAGGGCCGATTCGATCCTTTTTACCGGCCTCGTCTCTTCGTACGAGTAAGCGAGGTCGATTGTTGACTTTGGGCAACGTTTCCTGGAAACGTCTGTCGCTTTCAATCAACATCACAGGCCTCAAATGCCTGTTTTCAGCTGATTTAGGACACGAAGAAGAAGAAACGCGAATCGCATGCCAGCGGCGGGCAGGAGGGAGTGGAAAAGCAACACGGCTCAAACGCCGGTCCGCGGTGCGCGCAGGGGGAGCCGGAAGGGATCAATCAGAGAGCATCGCTCAGAGCAGTTTTTTCTGCCGGGGACTGGATTTGCCCTTCGCCTTGCTCCGCGGAGCAGGGGCGTCGGTCTCGCGCTCTGCGAGCCGTTTTCCATTCTTGGTGGAAGGCGCACTGGTCAACGGATTCTCCTGACCATCCAGGGGCTGACCGACTTCGATTTCCGTCAGTCGCTGCTGTGCGCGGGCACCGTATTCCGCAGAGAGTTCAAAGCCGAGATACTGGCGATTCAGTTTTTTGGCAACCGCCAGCGTGGTGCCGCTCCCCGTAAAGGGATCGAGGACAACCTCTTCCGGATTAGAACAGGCCCGGATAATTCGTCCCAACAGCTGTTCGGGCATCTGGCACCCGTGCCAGCCCTGGCGTTCTTTAAACGTACCGTTGATGCGGGGGAAGTACCATGTATCTTCATCCGCCTGAAAGCTCTCGGGAATGTCCTGGGGACGCAGGATCCAGGTATCGTCGGGGAGGCGTCCTTTGGGGTTTGCGCGTTTGTCGCCGTAGACCAGCTGTCGGGCAGAGGGAACGCGAATTGCCGGATCGTCGGCGTTGAACGTGAACTGTTTCGGATCTTTGACCATATGAAACAGGTGGGCGTGCGAGCGGCTGAACTTGTTCTTACAGTTCACGCCGAAGGTGTAATACCAGATGACCCAGCTGCGACAGGTCAGCCCCAGCGTCCGCTGCATCATGACTTTTAACTCTGCCGCATATTCATCGCCGATGGCCAGCCAGAAGGTTCCATCCGGCTTCAGCAGCCGCACCACTTCCTTGAGCCAGTTCTCACACCAGTCGAGATACTGTTCGCTCTCCAGGCGGTCTTCGTACTCATCGTATTCATAACCGATATTGAAAGGCGGATCGGCAAAGGCCAGGTCAACGCATGCGTCGGGCAGTGCCTGCATCCCGGTGATGCAATCCTGAATCTGTATCTGATTGAAACTGGTCATAAGCGTGGCTGTGTCGGCTGCGGGAAGAGTGTTATTTATTTCTGCGAATGCGTTTATAGCGCACATTACAGCCGATAGCAATCGTTTCGGTCGTTTCCGGCTGCTTTCCCTGCAAAGCCGCTTCGATTGCCTGTTGAACGTAATTCTGTTTGACCTTGCTGGCGTCGGTCGAATCATCCATGGCGCCCATGTAGACGACTTTGCGGTCTTTGTTGAGCACAAAAAACTCGGGGGTGCGCGTGGCGCCGAAAGCCTGACCAATCTGCTGTGACTTGTCGAACAGGTAAGGGAACATGAAGCCCTCCTTCTGAGCCCGTTCTTTCATCTTCTCCGGGCTGTCAGCGGGAATCAGATTGACGTTCACGGCGATGACGCCCACCCTGGAATCTTTCCCCTGATACTTCTCTGCCAGCTGATTGAGGCGCGTTTCATAATCGACGGCGTAAGGGCAGCTGTTACAGGTAAACGCGATGACGAGCACATCCTTATCCTTGAAGGAATCGCTGGCATACGATTTCCCATCAGTCGCCGGGAGCTTCTCCCAGGTCGGTGCCTGGTCGCCTACATCCAGAACCGGATTATACTTTCCCGCCTGAACGGGTACCGTCAGGCAGACCAGGCTGCAGACAGCCAGAGCGAGCAGTGTTCTGATTCGATATGAAGTCGGCATGATAATCAGACCTTCTTTTAAACTGATGATTCGAGACAGCGCGTTTACCAGGGAACGTCATACTTGACGCGCCGGGCGAGTTCTTTTAACTGCTCTGCATGATCTTTGTGAACCGAAATCCCTTCCTGCAATGAACGTTGTGTCTGCTCCCATTCCAGTTCACCCGGCAGACGCACCGGATCCTCTGCCCGTACGGGCGTCAGTTGATGCAGGGCCTCTGTCGCAGACGCCAGTTCGGCATGGAAGCGATCTTCCTCCACGAACTGTTTCAGATCGATCACATAGAAGAAATGTTCGGAACCCTCAATCTCCGGTGCTTTGGTCTTGTTGATCGGCATCTTGCCTCCCGTCAGCGCGCCGGTCAGGACTGAACTGATCAAAGCCAGTCCGTAACCGCGGGGCCCCGAGGCGGGAAGCAGTGTTTTCACAGCGGCAGCGTCAGTGGTTTCGTTCCCTTCATTGTCCAGACCGTAACCGGCGGGGACGGGTAGGCCGTACATGGCCTGCGTTTCCAGTTTGCCCCAGGAGGTCTTGGCACACGCCATATCCAGAACAAAGGGAGCGCCTTGCGGATTGGGAACACCCCAGGCGATTGCATTATTGGCTGTGCCTGCCTGCGTACTTCCATGAGCGGCGACAGTCGCCCGACCCGTGTTCGTCGTGCAGTACGCAATCATGCCGGCCTTCACCGCCATCATCACATAGACGGCGGCCGCTCCGAAGTGGTGGCTGTTATAGACCGTCACGGTTCCCGTGCCGACTTCACCCGCTTTTTTAATCGCCAGTTCCATGGCGCGAGTCGCAGCAACGTGTCCCATCGCTTTGCTGCCATCCATCACAGCAATCGCGGGGGTCTCTTTGACGGTCAGGATCTGTGCGCGGGGATCGATGTCGCCCATGTCCATCGCGTCCAGGTAACGTTCTGCAGTGCGGCTCCCATGCGAGTGGATGCCCCGCAGGTCCGCTTCGATCAGGCGGTCGGCGGCAATCTCCGCCTCCACCTGAAACATGCCCATCCGCACAAACAGCTTGACCAGTAATTCCTTAAGAGGTTCCAGCGGAAGCAGAACTTCCTGGGATCGATCCTGAGCCGGGGCAAAATGATCCGAAGGCATAATTGTGACTCTCAATTCGGGGCGTGGGTTGGCCACATCTGATCACTGTTCCGAGCAGTCATCAGATGAAACATCTACCAGATTAACGCCAAACCGGACCGGTTACGACTCTCTCAGGCCTTCCCGCGAAAATCTTTTCCCGATTCTAACCAAACGGGCAAGTCGTTCAGTCTGAACAGCTTAAACTATTCCCCTGCGGATGGAGCCGAAAGATCGACGCGGACAATTTCCTTATCATTCCGGGCAAACACGCTTTTCAGTGCGAAAGCCGGATGAGACCAGATTGTCATCCGCCGCTGGACGCGGCGGGTCGGCTCAATCAGCTTCGCCCGGCTCAACTCTTCGTACCCTTTCGGCGACAGATTCGCGATGATCAGATCGCCCTGTTCGTTGTGCAGAAAATAACGATCTTCGTGTGGAATGATGAAGGCATTCCACCAGCGCCCCTTACCGGTCGCAGCTAATGTTTCCCATAACCGCTGGCCGTTGCTCGCATCCAGACCGCGGAGCTGTCCGTAGCTGCCTACGCCGTAGATGTTCTTCCCGTCGAAGACCGGCGTCATCATGATCGGATGCAGACCGTCGGTGTTGATCTCGCTGTCGCTCTTCCCGGACCAGACGATTTTCGCTGAACTGCCATCGTCGGAAACTTCAATCATCCGCGGCCCGTTATAAAAACTGGCAACGAATAGCCGGTTCCCCACTTTGCGGGGTGTCGCGATCGTCAGTCCGTACTTCACACCGTAGGGAACCTGCCAGATCATCTTGCCGGTTTCCGGATCGAGGGCCGAGACCGCCGTCGGATGCCAGACGATCAATTCGCGCTTTCCTCCGAACTCAAAGATGACCGGCGGTGCATAGCCGACGGCCGGGTCATTCAGTGATCGCCAGAGTTCTTTACCTGTCTTTTTATCAAAGCTGACCACCAGCGCATTCTGTTGGCCGCCGACCAGCGTAATCAGCTGATCGCCGTCCACCAGAGGAGAGGCGACCATACCCCAGTTCGGGAGCTTCGTGCCGTAGTCTTCCACAAAGTTTTTGCTCCAGAGCACTTTCCCCGTTTTGGCATCGAAGCAGAAGAAGTGTCCCTGGGCACCCAGGGTATAAACGCGTCCGTCATTGATGACGGGAGTCGAGCGAGGACCGGCGGGATAGCTGACGGTATATTCGGCCGGGTATTCGTAGCCCCAGATCAGTTTTCCCGTCACTGCATCCAGGCAGTGCACGCGTTCGAAGCCGACCCGTTGTTTATAAATGCGATCGGTGACGAAGACACACCAGCGGGAATCGACTTCCGCGACCGCGGGGCCAGAGTAGCCTTCACCGATGGGAGTCGACCAGACCCGGGGCAGTTGGCCTTTGGTTGGCAGTTCTTTGACAATGCCTTTTTCGCGCCAGACCAGGTCGTGCTGTGGTCCTCCCCATTGAGGCCAGTCATCACTGAAACCGGTTTGAGGCAGCAGAATCGTCCAGAGTAACATCAGCGCGAGCGACAGTTTCGGATACATCAGAGCCTCACAGGTTTCGGGGTTCAACGTTATTTCACTTCGTGAACGAGCAGCATATCATGCCCCAGCGAACTCCAGTCGGTGCCGGAGATCAGGACGATTTGACTGCCTGAAGACAGAAAGCCTTGCTTCTTTCCATAGTTCACGATGTACTTCAGAATTTTCTGTGGCGACTTGTCGACCACGTCGGTCAGGAGTGATGTCACTCCCCAGTAGAGTGTCATCCGGCGCGCCGTTGCCGGGCGATCGGTGAGCGCCACGGTAGGCACCGTCCGCCGCTGTTTGGACAGGGCCATCGCGGTTTTGCCTTCGTGGGTACAGGTTACCATCAGGTCTGCATCCAGCTTTTCTGCCGTCATCCCGGCTCCGAGGGTAACCGCTTCGGTCACTTCGCGGGCATACAGGCGACGATTACTGGTGGTCTCTTCCGAATGCAGATTGGATGAGAGGATCCGCGCTGCTTCGCGGACAATACGGCTCATCATCTCGACGGCCGCCAGCGGACTGACGCCGACCGCCGTCTCACCGGACAGCATGACCGCGTCGCTGCCGTCCAGCACTGCATTCGCGACATCGCTGGCCTCAGCGCGAGTCGGAAATGTGTTGAACTGCATGCTGTCCAGCATCTGCGTCGCGGTGATTACCGGGACACGATACTGGTTGCAGAGATGGATGATCCGCTTCTGAATGATGGGCACCCGTTCGATGTCGACTTCGACGCCGAGATCACCGCGGGCCACCATGACTGCATCGGTCAGCTTGAGGATCTGTTCGATATCACTGACCGCTTCGATTTTTTCAATCTTGGCGACAACGTGCGGCGACTCGATGGGATTCAGTTTTTCGATCTCATCGTAGAGCTGTTTGATGTCATCCGCGGAACGCACGAAGCTGAGCCCGATATAATCGAGTCCATGCTGCACAGCCCAAGCGAGGTCTTCCAGATCTTTCTCCGTGAGACAGGGGGTGCTGAGCTGGACGCCGGGCAGGTTGACCCCCTGCTTACTGCGAATCACACCTTCCCGCTCGACCACGCACTCGACGTATTCATTGTCTTCCGATTTCTCGGTGACCCGCATAGCGACCATTCCGTCTGCCAGCAGTACCGGATCGCCGACCCGCAGATCGCTGATCAGCGATTCGTAGGTGCAGGTCAGTTCCTGGGGATTGTCGGTCTCTATTCCTTGAATGAACCGAAACTTCATGTCCTGCCGACAGTTGATTTCGTCACCGGGTAAGACTCCCAGCCGAATTTTGGGGCCGGACAGATCGCCCAGGATTCCGATGGGGCGGGCCATCTCTTCGGACAGTTCGTGGATATTCGTAACGATTTCGGCCAGCCATTCATGCTTGCCGTGCGCGAAGTTCAACCGAAACAGATCCACGCCCGCGATGATCAGCTTCTGCAGCATTTCGCGCGAACAGGAAGCGGGACCAACGGTGGCGATAATCTTGGTTTTTACGAGTGGATGTTCCTGGTATTGGGTCGCGTTCATCATGAACCTTTAGCGTGAATCTATTTAAAGCAAACCATTCCCTGCGCTTTGATTTGCTGGAGCAGAAGTTCTTCAGTTGCCGGATTCGGTCTTGAACCATTTCTGATTCACCTGCCGGACAGCTTCTCCGGGAGCTGCAACCTTGAACTTGCCTTTGAGGCTGACCGTCGTCGGCCGAATACAGGTCTGATCGTTACAGGCCTGGTATTTGATATTCAGTTCAAGTGCTTCCTCTTTCCCGGCAGCAGAGGCAGGAATTTCCAGCGTTCCCCGAATGATGGCCTGTTTTTCGTAGACCAGCAGCGGTTCGTCGAAACCTGCCACTTCGAATTTATGACCAGCCGGATATTTGATGTCGGTCAGTTTGATATTCTGGGCCGACTTAATGCTGAAGGTGGTCGGCACCAGGAAATCGGGGCTGGATGGATTCTGATTGATGTGCCAGCCATCCTCGATGGTCAGCACAATCGCCACCTTGCACTTCTTGCCAGCGGGCAGTTTATCGACCGAGAGATAGGCATTGGCTTTCACCAGTTTTTTCTGCTGCCCGGTCTGTCCCAGTCCGGCTGCAGCCAGCAGTTCGAGACCTGGATTGACTGAGACCAGTTGATCCGGTGCTTCCACCAGCACAACAAATTCACCTGACGAAAGGGAGACTGCAGACTGCTGCTGATCAGCGGGTGTCTGCAGATATTCGCCCACGGCCTGGACGAGCTGGGCACAGCGATTCGGGTAGCGTTTAATCACTCGACCAAACAGCTGCAGTGTTTCATCGGCGTGCTGGCGATAGCGGGCTTCCCCTGTCAGCTCGGAAAGCTGAATCAGGTTACGGGCACTGATGCTGTTGCCGGAAGGGATCGCAGCATCGTATGCGTTTTTCGTGCGGGCAATTAACTGTTCGTGATCGTGGGTGGTGAAGAAGAAGCCGTGCGCTTTCTGATCCCAGAAGAGGGTAATCTGCAGATCGGTCAACTTGCGGGCTTCGTCCAGCCACTGCTGTTTGCCGGTTGCCTGATGCAGTGCCAGCAGTCCCTGTGTGAAAAATGCATAATCATCCAGGTAAGCGTTGAGACGGGCCTCACCACCACGGTAGCTGCGGTAGAGGTGTCCCTCTTTGTCACGCATCTGATCGAGAATGAACTGCGCTGCTTTTTCTGCAGCGGCGGTGTAATCTGGTCGTTTCAACACACGACCTGCAGTCGCCATACCTTCAATCATCAGACCATTCCAGCTGGTCAGGATTTTATCATCCTTGAGCAACGGCTTGCGCTGATTACGAACGGCGTGCAGTTTCTGACGCGACGCGGCCAACTGAGAAGCCAGCTCGTCGACACCGGTATTGTGTTTTTCGGCGAGCTTCTCCAGCGTGGTAACGCGGTGCAGCACGTACCCATGATCGAAGCGGACGGGCTCATTCAATCCGTAAAATTCGGCAAAGAGCGGGTAGTCTTCTCCCAGAATGGTTTTCAGTTCTTCCTGCGACCAGGCATAGTGTTCGCCTTCGACGCCATCCGTCTCAGCATCCAGCGCGGAATAAAAACCGCCCTGCGGATCGGTCAGCTCACGCAGTACGAAATCGACGATCCCTTCAGAGACCTGTTTGTACTGCGGCTTACCCGTCTGTTCGAAAGCGCGGGCATAGAGACCGGCCAGCTGACCGTTATCGTAGAGCATTTTTTCGAAGTGGGGCACGTGCCAGTAGCGATCCGTACTGTAGCGATGAAATCCACCGCCGAGGTGATCGTAAATCCCGCCGTTGGCCATCGCGTCCAGTGTGTGATACAGCACCTTCGCTGATTCCGCTGCGGTCGGGTTCTGCTCAGCGGCCTGAATGTCATACTGCAGCAGAACCAGTTTCGAGGACGTGGGAAACTTGGGTGCGTTGGGAGTCACTTCCGAAAAATCGATCCCGCCGTACTCGGCATCATAACTGGCATTGATGGAACGAACCCCCGCGATGACCAGCCGGTTTTCCAGGGGAATCGCTTCCTTAGCTCCTTCTTCCTGCTGCAGGCGGGCGACTTCTTTAGCGATGATTGTCGCGCTCTGCTGGACCTGTTCTTTGTTATCTCCCCAGAGCTGATTCACTTTCTGCAGCACGCGGGGGAAACTCATCTGGCCTCCCTGATCGGTGGGTGGAAAATAAGTGCCACCGGCAAAAGGTTCACGATCGGGGGTGAGGAACATCGACAGCGGCCAGCCTCCGCCGGAAGGGGCACCGATGAGATGAAAATAGACAGAGAGTGATGTCATGTAGATATCATCGATGTCGGGGCGTTCTTCCCGATCGACTTTGATATTCACAAAGTTCTCGTTCATGTATTTCGCGATTTTGGGATCTTCAAAAACGAGCCGCTCCATCACGTGGCACCAGTAACAGCTACTGTAGCCGACCGAGAGGAAGATCACCTTGTTTTCCCGCTTCGCCTTCTCGAAGGCTTCGGGCCCCCAGGGATACCAGTCCACCGGGTTGTGCTGATGCAGTAACAGGTAAGGGCTGGTCTCTTTGGCCAGCCGGTTCGTAAACTGCTTTTCCCGGGGTGCAGACTTCGCTTCCTGTTTTGGTTCCTGCGGGTTCTCTTCGCTGGCAGATAACATGCGAGGGCTCCCGGATGAGCTGATGACGAGCAGACAGAGAATCAGGGCGTACCGCCTCAGTAATGTCGGGTTCCAATCCATTTTTATTCCTCCAGGGGCAGGCAGATGATTCAGTGCCCTGTTGTAATAAGGGGGCTGCAATCGTTTCTTCGAAAGTCGGTTGTTCGGATGGTGGGGTACACGTATCTTATCCAATCCGATGGCAGACGACTATTTAATAATAGCAGAACGGCCAAAAATCGATACGTTCAGGCGGTTCATCAGGATAACGGGATCACCTATTTTAACTTTTAATTGGGAACCGACACCTTCTGCAGAATCTGACGGATGATTTCCGTGGCACGTGTCCGCTGACTTTCACGGACCAGCGAGCGGGTGATCACACGATGCGCTAAAACGGGAACTGCTAACTTCTTAATGTCATCCGGAATGACATAGTCCCGTCCTTCCGTAAAGGCAAGACTCTGGGTCGCCTGGGAAAATGTGATCGCGCCACGGGTACTGACTCCCAGCGTCAGTTCCGGATGATTCCGTGTGACTTCAACAATTTCCAGTATGTAGTCCGTCAGCGAATCATCGACGCGGACATTCCGTACGGCTTCCTGCATCTCGCGTAACTGCTTCAGCGAGACAACGGAATTCAGCGTGTTGACTGGTTCGCCGTTCCGGTGCTGGATCAGTACTTCCCGCTCAATGGCGCGTTCGGGATATCCGATCTCGATACACATCATGAATCGGTCGAGCTGGTTTTCGGGCAGGGGATAGGTGCCTTCAAATTCAAATGGGTTCTGTGTGGCCAGTACAAAAAACGGGGGATCCAGCGTAATTGTCTGCCCTTCCACACTGACCTGCCCCTCGTTCATCGCTTCGAGCAACGCACTTTGTGTACGGGGAGGCGTGCGATTGATTTCATCGGCCAGCAGCACATTGGTAAAGATGGGACCTTTGCGAAATTCGAATTCTCCCAGGCTGGGGAGGAAGACATTTGAACCCAGAATGTCCGAAGGCAGCATGTCCGGCGTGAATTGCACGCGTTTGTAGTCGCAGTCGAGACTTTTGGCAATTGCCTTGGCCAGCGAGGTTTTTCCCACACCGGGAGCATCTTCGATTAAAACATGGCCCTCCGCGAGCAGGGTGACGATTGCCAGTTGAACCACTTCTGGTTTTCCAATGAGCACACTCGAGATGTTATCGTGAAGCGTCTTAACCAGACTGGCAGTTTCCTGCTGGGAGCGAACTTCCATTAAAGATCCATTTCTGATAGGCAAAGCTGCAGTAGCAACGGAGAGCACATACGTTTTTATATGTTCAGCTTTACTGAATTCCGGAGCGGTTTTCAACCGATAGTCAAACCGGTTCCCGCAGGGAGGGGAATTCTTAAAAACCATAAAAATATTTCTGTACAACTCCCGGTGTCAGATTCATTATAGAGAAGCCGATTGTAAAGAAAAACAAATTTTGTTAACAAACAGCAATGAACGGAGCAGCTGTTCAACTTTGTTCAGCTCGATCACCAGATATATCAAATCATCGTATCTGCATTCATTGTTTTAAAGGATTAATAGATTATGCCGGCCTCAAAACCGTCGACGGACGACACGTTCTCTCTCTCACGACGAAATTTTCTGCAATCAGGATGTGTCACAGTCACCGGCTTAAGCCTGCTCGAAAATCTGGTCATCCAGGAACTGGCAGCAGCCCCCGCCTCAGCAGATCAGAGCTCCCCGGCCCTGAATCGCTTTCCCCGCATGGTCCAGGAGTACTTTGTGGACCGCGTCCGGGAACAGGAAGCCAAAACCATCGCACGGCTGGACGCTTTGAAAACCAAAGCCGACGCAGAAGTCTATGTGGAATCGGTCCAGAAACGGATCCGCGAAGCATTCGGCCCCGAACCGAAGCGAACTCCACTGAATGCGAAGGTCACGAAAACCACCGATCGCGATACTTACACGATTGAAAACATCATATTCGAAAGTCGCCCCGGATTTCTGGTGACGGCGAATCTTTACATCCCCAAGGGAATCACCCAACCGGTGCCCGGCGTGGTCGGGACCTGTGGACACTCGCATAATGGCAAAGCGGAAACCGCCTACCAGTCCTTCTCTCAGGGGCTGGCCCGCAAAGGATATGTCGTCCTGATCTACGATCCCATCGGACAAGGCGAACGCGTGCAGTACAGTGGTGACGATCTGAAATCCACAATCGGCGTCGGCGTCCGCGAGCATTTACATGGAGGTAATCAGCAGTTTCTCGTCGGTGAAAATCTTTCGATGTGGCGTGCCTGGGATGGCGTGCGTGCCCTGGATTATCTGCTGACACGCAAAGAAGTCGATCCCAAACAGGTCGGTGTGACCGGAAACTCAGGTGGCGGAACGATGACCACCTGGTTGTGTGGCGTTGAACCACGGTGGACGATGGCGGCTCCCAGCTGCTTCGTGACCACCTTCCGCCGCAACATGGAGAATGAACTTCCTGCAGATACCGAACAGTGTCCGCCGAAAGTGCTGGCGCTGGAACTGGATCATGCGGACTTCCTCGCAGCCCAGGCACCCAACCCGGTACGGATCCTCAGTAAAGAGCGGGATTATTTCGATGTCCGCGGGGCACGGGAAGCCTACCTGCGACTCAAACGGCTCTACAAACTGCTGGGCCATGAAGACAATGTCTCGCATTTCGTCGGTCCAACATATCACGGCTACTCTCAGGAAAACCGGGAAGCCATGTATGAATGGTTCAACAAAGCCACCGGCATTTCGGATGAAGACAAAGAGCCCAAGCTGACCATCGAAAAAGACGAGACGCTCTGGTGCACCCCCAAAGGTTCCGTCGCCGATCTCGGCTCGAAACCCATTCATGAATTCACCGCCGAGCGCTCGCGGGAACTGGCGCAGCAGAGAAAAACCAAATCGGGTGCCGCCCTGCAGTCCGCTGTCGCGGAGACACTCAGGCTGAAGCATGTCGAGGGTACTCCCGATTACCGCATTCTGCGCAATCGCGGCGGTAAAGGTTATCCCGCGAAGTATGCGATCACTTACGCGGTCGAAACCGAACCGGGAATCCAGGCCGTCGTGTACCGTGTCTCCGACGAGCGCCTTTATTCGCGTCCACCGCAGAATGCCGGCAAAAAAGCGACGCTCTACCTCTCACACGTCTCGGCCGATGCTGAACTCAAGGAAGAACCGCTGCTGAAAACCGCCAGCCAGGATAAAGAACGCGTGCTCTACACCTGCGATGTGCGGGGGATCGGGGAATCGCTGCCCGATACCACCAACCCGAATTCCTTCTTCACGCCTTACGGTAGCGACTACTTCTACGCGGCTCACTCTGTGATGCTGGACGATCCCTATCTCGGCCAGAAAACGTTTGACGCCCTGCGTGTCCTCGACTGGCTCGCCGCCAATGGGCATACCGACGTACATCTGATTGGTCGGGGCTGGGGCGCTCTGCCAGCGACATTCGCTGCCCTGTTCTCACCTCACGTCAAGCAGGTCACACTGAAAAACGCCCTGACATCCTTCAGTGATGTCGCCGAAACGGAACATTATCACTGGCCCTTATCGACTCTGGTGCCGAATGTATTGACGAGCTTCGATCTGCCCGAATGCTATGCTGACCTCAAGCGCAGTAAAGGTTTGACGCAGATCGCTCCCTGGGGAGCAAAAGGTGCTGACAGCTGAGAAGACGGCTAAACAGCCTTGCATCTTCACCTGAGTGCCCGCCACAATAGAGGTACGTATTCAGGCGGGCGTCATTTCTTTCTCCGATACAGGAAACTGACAACACTGTGAGCAGCGATCCTCCGATGGAAGCTTCCGATCTGGAAGCCGTCGAAAATTTACACCAGGCCTACGAACGACTTCTAAAGGAAGTGAACCACGTCGTGATTGGCCAGCACAAGGTCGTCGAGGAGTTGATGATCTCGCTGCTGGCAGGCGGACATTGTCTGCTGGTAGGAGTTCCGGGGCTGGCTAAGACACTCATCGTCCACACCCTGGCTGACACACTGAACCTCTCGTTCAACCGAGTGCAGTTCACGCCCGACCTGATGCCCGCCGACATCACCGGGACCGACGTGATTCAGGAAGATAAAATCACCGGCAACCGCGATTTCAAATTCCTGGCAGGCCCCGTGTTTGCCAACGTGGTTCTCGCGGACGAGATTAACCGTACGCCTCCCAAAACACAGGCAGCCCTGCTGGAAGCAATGCAGGAGCACCAGGTCACCGCGGGGGGACGTAAACACAAACTGCCGGTTCCGTTTTTTGTGCTCGCGACACAAAACCCGATCGAACAGGAAGGCACCTATCCGTTGCCTGAAGCACAGCTCGACCGGTTCATGTTTGAAATCAAGGTCGAGTATCCCACCGAGGAAGAAGAGTTTGCCATCGTCAGGCAGACGACCTCGGATGAATCTTACGCGATCAAAAAAATTCTCGAACTGGATGAGCTGCTTTCTTTTCAGTCGCTGGTCCGTCGTGTTCCCGTGGCCGATCATGTGATCCGGTATGCGATGCAGTTCGCCCGCATGACGCGCATCATTGCCACCGACGATGCCCAGGCGGCAGACATTCCCGATTTCATTCGCGAATATGTCAGCTGGGGTGCCGGCCCCCGCGCCAGCCAGAACCTGGTCCTGGGTGCTAAAGCCCGGGCGATTCTGCATGGCAGGCTGTATGTGAGCACCGACGATGTGCGTGCGGTTGCACATCCGGTACTCCGGCATCGCATCATCACCAATTTCAATGCGGAAGCCGACGGGATGTCTCCCGATAAAATCGTCGATCGCCTGATTGAACTCATCCCCGTCGATTCCTCGCAGGAAAAACTGGATGGACGATTACCACAAGTATTTAGATCCGCAGACGCTCGCTAAAGTTCAGAATCTGGACCTGGCGGCACGTCAGATTGTGGAAGGCTATGTTTCAGGGTCCCACAAGAGCCCCTTTCACGGCTTCTCCGCCGAGTTTGCACAGCACCGGGAATACGCGGTGGGGGATGACCTGCGTTATGTCGACTGGAAGGTCTATGCCAAGTCGGACCGCTACTATCTGAAACAGTTTGAAGCCGAGACCAACTTCACCTGTTACCTGCTGCTCGACTGCAGCGAATCGATGCGCTACAAGTCCGCGGATGCGGCTCTGTCCAAGTGGGAGTATGGTCGGCTGGTCGCCGCTGCCCTGGCATACGTCGTGATCAAGCAACAGGACGCCGCGGGATTGTGTACCGTCAGCGACAAGGTAAATGATTTTCTCCGCCCCGCCAGCCAGCCGACTCATCTGAAACAGATTTATTACACGCTCGAAAACACACCTGTCGCCGGAGAATCCGGCTTGGGCAAGGTCTTCCACGAACTGGCCGAACGCATCAACCGCCGCAGCCTGATTATCATCATCAGCGATCTGTTCGATGACATTGAATCGGTGCTGCTGGGCCTGAAGCATTTCCGGCATCGCAAACACGATGTCAGTCTGCTGCAGGTGATCGATCCCGCGGAGCAGGACTTCCCCTTCCAGGAACCGGTACTGTTTCATGGCCTGGAAAATCTGCCCGAACAGATGGTTGAACCCCGGGCTCTGAAGAAAGCTTATCAGGATGAGTTCGAAAAGTTTCTCAAAACCGTTCAGCGTGGCTGTCGCGATCTGAAACTCGATTACAGCCTGATCCGCACCGATCAGTCGCTGGATGTCGCCCTGTCCGCATTCCTGTCGCATCGTCAGTCCCGCGTCGGTTCTTAAGGATTCAGCAAGATTCATTTCATGTCCCAGATTTTGTCGCAGCCCCTGTTGGCATTCGGATTCGCCAGTCCCTGGCTGCTGATGGGATTACTGGCAGCAGGGGTCCCGGTGCTGATCCATCTGCTGCACAAGCGGAAGTTCATCGAAACCGAATGGGCGGCGATGAAATTTCTGCTGGCGGCGACGAAAAAATACTCGCGGCGCGTCCGATTCGAACAGCTGCTGATTCTGCTGGTTCGCTGCCTGATTCTGCTGCTGCTCGCGGTCGCTTTTTCGCGGCCTTACTGGTCGGTCAAAGGCGCGTTCTTCGAAACCGCGGCTCCCGTACATCGAATCCTGGTGATCGACACCTCTTTCAGCATGCGCTGGCAGAACGACGGCCGGGAAAAATTCGCCTCTGCCAAAGAGCTGGCTGAAACGCTGGTCTCCGATTCGAATACCGGCGATGCGTTTCAGTTGATTCAGATCTCCAGCGTTTCCCCCCAGACCCTCATTTCTCGCCCCTCCCGGCAGCAGGCTTACGTTCTCGATGAAATCAGTCGACTGCAGCCCACCGAAGAATACGGCGATGTCACCCAGGCACTGCAAAGTGCGCTGGAGTTTCTGAAACAGGCACAGGAACTCGCTCAGAAAGAGGTAATTGTAATCAGCGATTTCCAGGCGAAAAGCTGGGCTCCTCTCGAAGGGGAAGCCGGTGATGCGCGGGTGCTCTCGCTGCTGGAAGCGATCTCGAAAAAAGCGACCCTGGTCCTCAAAGATGTAGGACAGGCGGATGAACCCAACCTGGCAATCGTCGATTTCAGCAGCCCGTCCGTCTTTGCCACCTTGAATCAGCCGGTCCGCCTGGGCGTGACACTGCACAATTTCAGCCCCCTGAATCGAGAGGGAGTGAATCTGCAATTGTATGTCGACGATCAGCTGGTGAACCAGAAGCAGGTTTCGCTCCCCGCAAATACCGACACGCAGGCCGAATTTACTCACCAGTTTACCCGGGTCGGCGACCATCGACTGGAAGTCCGCATCGGCGACGATCAACTTCCCCTGGATAACCGTCGCTGGAAAGTCATGCCGGTCAAGAAAGAGATCAACGTCCTGCTCGTCAATGGCAGACAGTCGGGCGAAGCCATGGAACGGGCGACCGATTTCCTCGAACTGGCACTGTCCCCCTCGTTGCGGGAACAACCCTGGCAGGGAGTCATCAAGCCCCAGGTGATCAGTGAAGGAGAGTTGGCCAACACCGAACTCGAACTCTACGACGCAGTCGTGATCAGCGATGTCGCGTTGTTTACCGACCATGAGCGCGACCTGCTCAAAGGGTATGTCAAACGCGGGGGTGGTCTGATCGTCAGTCTGGGCGCGCAAGTCGATGCGAACAATTACAACCAGACTCTGTTTCAACCCGGCTCCGGCCTGATGAACGTCAAGCTGCTGGATCGCCAGGGCGATGCGAAACAGAAATCGAAGATTTTTGAATTCGACCCGCTGCAGTACCAGCATCCCGTGATTGAGATCTTCAAAGGAAATCCGGATGCCGGCCTGGAAACAACTCAGATTTATGAATACGTACAGACCGAAGTACCGGCGAATTCGAATACACGACTCGTGCTGAACTATGACACAGGCGACCCCGCCGTGATTGAGAGCACGCTCGGTCGGGGCAAGATCCTGCTGATCACCACATCCCTCGACCGTCGCTGGGGCAGTTGGGCAGTCTGGCCCAGCTTCCCGCCGATGATGAATGAATTTGTTCTGGATGTCGCGACGGGGAAATGGAGTCGCCGAGAATCGCTGGTCGGTCAGCCGCTGGAAATTCTGGCACGGGAAGATCAGCTCGCTTTAACGCCCCGCATGCAGGCTCCTGACCAGGCAGAGTATCCGTTGCGAAGCATCCTTGATCGGAATGCGGAATCCCGCATGATCACCTTCGATCAGACGCAGCTCTCCGGGATTTACGAGCTGGACTGGGGAGTGACCTCGGCTGAAAAAATGCTGTTCGCTGTGAATGTCTCCCCACTGGAAAGCGACCTGGCCCACATCGGTCCCCAGGTAATCCCCCCGCATTATTTCCGCCGACCAGACAGCTTCGCCCCCCTGGCCACGGAGCTGCCCGCGGAACGGACTACACAGACAGGCCTCGCCGAAAACCTGTTGCTGACCGTGCTGGCCCTGATCGTTGTCGAACAGCTGCTCCTCTGGCGCTTCTCCGTGGGAGCGCTGACTTTTCTGGCAGTCATGTGCCTGGCCTGTCTGAGCCTGTTTTTTCAGAGTTGAGACGTTAGGGGGCTATGTTCTCCCGGTCAGGTTTGTGATATACTCGCTGGTCCGGTTTCCATTTGTCACCTGCAACAAGAGAAAGCGTTTACAGCATGGGCTTGAATAAAAAACAGAAGAAACAGATCGACGTCGCTCGTCAGAAAATCCAGAAACTGCGTCAGCGGTTGACCGGTGCCAAGGCGCAGATGGACGATCCCCAGGAAGTCGCCTCGCTGGAAAAAGAAATCGCCGACCAGGAAGAAATCATCAAAAAAGTTCAGGAAGGCAACTGAACCGCTGACTGAATCGAATCTCCCGTCAAGTGAAATCTGAAAACGTGTCCGCCGCCCATCCCCCTACGATCATTGTTGTCCATCCCAAAGAGCGCAAAAGTAAATGCTCGGTACAGCCGCTGCGCAAACGTGACGATTTCATTTTCTGGAAATTTCCCCGCAAGGAACCGGAAAAACTGACGACCTACGTCCGCCTCGGCATGGAAGGACCGGAGATCAGCAGAGACGATGCCGAGCGAGGGCTACTGGTACTGGATGGTACCTGGCGGCTGGCGGAAAAAATGGAAGGCGATTATGAGGAACTACCCGTTCGCAGTCTGCCTGTCTGGGAGACCGCGTATCCACGGGTTTCGAAGCAGTTTGATGACCCGGGCGCAGGCCTTGCCACCATTGAAGCGATTTTTATCGCCTACCATCTGATGGGCTACGACACGACCGGTCTGCTTGAGGAGTATTACTGGGCCGATGATTTTCTGAAACTCAATCACGATCGACTGGTTCAGAACGAACGCACCTGATCAGCAGGGGAGCTCTATAGGCTCCGAAAAGTCCGTCAGTGACTGATAGGTTTCGATGATCTCGCGAAGCTTCTCCCGATTGACGGGTTTGGTGGCATAATCGGTACAGCCTGCTGCGATACATTTTTCACGGTCCCCATTCATGGCGTGAGCCGTTAATGCAATAATGGGCAGCTTGTAGCCTTGCTCGCGCAGTTTTTGGGTCGCGCCGTATCCGTCCAGCACCGGCATCGACATGTCCATCAGAATCACATCGAAGGGCTGTCCCTGTTCGAGGGCATGCATCGCATAGCGAACCGCAATTTCACCGTTCTCAGCCAGTTTGACTTCAGCGCCCTCTTTTCTGAGCAGCATGGAAATCAGCCGCTGATTGTCTTCGCCATCTTCAGCCAGCAGCACAGAACAGGTGCGGGCCGCTGCCTGAACCGGTTTTGGCATCACGGGAGTAGGTTTGTGTGCAGCGGCTGCGAGCGCGTCCTGTGGCTCATTGTAAAATTCCAGAGACTCTGATTCGCCAATCTGAATCTGTAACGTGAAAGTCGTGCCGACATCAGGAGTGCTTTGGCAGGTCAGATCACCGCCCAGCATTTTTGCCAGTCGCTTACTGATGGCCAGCCCCAGTCCGGTTCCTCCGAATTTCCGAGTCGTGGAAGAATCGGCCTGGACGAAAGGCTGGTACAATCCTGCAACCTGTTCCGCGTTCATTCCGATACCCGTATCGATAATTTTGAACTGCAGCAGAGGTTCAGGCGAGTCAGGATTCAGGCACGATGTTTCCACCGAGACCTGACCCCCATCGGGAGTAAACTTGATCGCATTTCCGATGAGGTTGATCAGAATCTGTTTCAGTCGGGTGGGATCACTCTGGATCTGTTTAGGAATCTTGCCTGCAAATGTCAGTTTAAAGCTGATTTCCTGTAGTTCGGCACGCACCTGCATCAACGACTCTACTTCCTGCAGTTTTTCGATCAGCGAGAAGGGAATCTTTTCGATATTCAGATTTCCCGATTCGATTTTCGAGAGATCCAGAATATCATTGATCAGATCCAGCAGATAATTTCCGTTGCGTTTGATGACTTCAATTAACTTGATGCTGCCCGGACGCCCCCAGCTCTCTTCCATCAAAACATCGGTGTAACCCAGCACCGCCGTCATCGGCGTACGGATTTCGTGACTCATATTCGCCAGGAATTCACTCTTCGCACGGGAAGCCGCTTCCGCATCCAGCGAAGCCTGACGCAGACTTGCTGCCTGCACCTCCAGCTCACTGCGGGTCTGCTCCAGCTTGTCCGTGCGGACCTCCAGTTCTTTCAACGCCTGGTCCCGAACCTGGGTCACCCGGTTATATTGACGGGCAATTAAACCGACGTCGCTGTGTTCGTCCAGATCTTCAATCGGTGCCAAATCTCCCTGGATATGCTGTTCCATGGAATTGAGCAGATCGTACATCTCGGTGGTCGCTCCATGCTCTGCCATATTCAGACCGATCTCTTCCTCTTCAGCAGTCACACGCAGTCGCATGAACTTACTGACAACACGCAGGGTCACCCAGCAGAAAGAGAAGCACCAGATAAAGCAGATCGTACAGCCCAGCAGCTGCACGCAGAACAGCTCCAGCCGCGAACGACTCAAGAGTTCCGCAGGTATAAACAGCGCCACCGCCAGTGTTCCCCAGACGCCGGCAAAGCCATGTACGGGAATCACGCCAATCGTATCATCCAGGCGACGCCATTCCAGAAACCAGCTGCCAGCTTCCATGACGATCGCCGCGACAATCCCAATGATCGCAGCCGCAATGGGAGACACAACATCGCAGCTGGCACTACTGGCAACCAGGGCCGCCAGCAGGCCGTTCAGAATGTTTTCAATTTCAATCTGTTTCCGCTGATAAAACTGCCAGACGAGCAGGGTGATCGCCCCGCAGGCCGATGCCAGGAATGTGTTGATCAGAATCTGGGGGACATGCGCCGTGAATCCGAATTCACTACCGCCGTTGAATCCAAACCAGCCGATCCAGAGGATAAACACCCCGGTCGTCGCCAGCGTCAGATTATGACCTTTGAATTTGCGTGTTGTCTTTTCCTGGTCCTGGTCAAAGCGACCGGTCCGCGGTCCGATAATCATGATCGAAGCCAGTGCCGCCCAGGCACCAATTGAATGCACGACCGTCGATCCACTGAAATCCCGAAAGCCCAGAGACTCCAGCCAGCCGGGTGCTTTCCCGGCAAAGTGACTCGTCCAGGCCCAGTGACCGAATACGGGATAAATAACGCCCCCCAGGACCACTGCCAGAATCAGGTAGGCGGTAAACCGCATTCGTTCCGCGGAGGCTCCGGAAGCAATCGTGGCTGCAGTCGCACAGAGCATCAACTGAAACAGAAAGAACGCTGACAGGAAGATATTCGTTCCCGGATTGATAAACGGGAAGTGAGAAGTTCCAATCAGACCGCCTGTCGTGGTACCGAACATCAGACCAAAACCGAAGATCCAGTACAGCACCCCCACCAGACTTACGTCGACGATATTCTTAATCGCCACGTGAATGCTGTTTTTCGAGCGGGAGAGACCCGATTCCAGACAACAGAATCCCGCCTGCATAAACAGGACAAAGATACTGCAGAGCAGAACCCAGATAATGTCAATTTGCTGATGGAGATCCATAGTCGTTCATTCTCAAGTCAGTACGTATTCGATGGGAGTTTCTATCACCTTTCCACAGGCCGTCATCAGATTGATCAGAGAGCAGAGGCGAGAGAACTCAACCGAATTGATCTGCTTTCATATCAAGTTTATGTCCCGTTCAGTCAACATGTGGCGTAAAAGCAACACATTCTGAGAAGCTGCACATTATGAAAACTTATGTGCGGTAATTCCCTGTAACTGAATGGAGGTGAAGGAATCAATTTGTCTATCTGGACGAAAATCGAGCGGTAATCGGAGTTACAAATCCAAAATGTTCTCTTTTATAGACTTACGCACATCGAGCCTGCCACAACACAATCGGTACACCCACTACAACAATCCAGACCCAAAGATACACTTTATCCGTCACTCAATCCGAAAATTCTTCGTCTGATACCACTTACCCCAATCAACGCCGCTGAAAATTCGAGTCACACCACTGTTGCAGGCTGCTTTTCGTTGAGTCTGTCTCTAGATGTGACCATCAAATCCAGCTCGACAAAAATAGAGTTCGTTGACCGTCTCCCCTCACCAAACGAAACAACTACTGATTCAAGTCGCCTGCTCTCCTCGCCACTACGGAACCACGTTTCAAAGCGCGTTCTGTCACTTTCTGGTCTGCCTTGCTTGATTATTTTGGTGTGCTTGTTAACGTTGGGAAGATTTGCGCAGAAATTCGCTACGACATTCGCATGACAATGTACATTTGCTGTTGAAAGTGATCTAAAAAAGTGCCTAGACGCGACGACATTAAGAAGATTTTGATTATTGGCTCCGGTCCGATTGTCATCGGGCAGGCATGTGAATTTGACTATTCGGGAACGCAGGCCTGTAAGGCCCTCCGCGAAGATGGTTATGAAGTGGTGCTGGTCAACTCCAACCCTGCGACCATCATGACCGACCCGGAAACCGCTCACCGCACCTACATCGAACCGATTACCTGGCAGTACATCCAGAAAGTAATCGAAATCGAAAAGCCGGACGCACTGCTCCCCACGCTGGGGGGACAGACCGGACTGAACGCAGCCATGGACCTCGCCCGCCGCGGGATCCTTGATCAGCTGGGCGTCGAACTCATCGGTGCCCGCGAAGAGGTCATCGCCAAAGCGGAAAGCCGCGATCAGTTCAAAGAAGCCATGACCAAAATCGGCCTCGACTGCCCCCGCAGTGCCGTGGTCCACAACATGGAAGAAGCCAATGCCGCGGTCAAAGATATCGGCCTGCCGATCATCATCCGCGCCAGTTACACCCTCGGTGGTACCGGCGGTGGGGTGGCTTACAACCGTGAAGAGTTCGTAGAAAAAGTCCGCAGCGGTCTGGCACTGTCCCCCGTGAACGAAGTTCTGCTGGAAGAATCCATCCTCGGCTGGAAAGAGTACGAGATGGAGGTCATGCGGGACCAGGCCGACAACGTCGTCATCATCTGCTCGATCGAAAACTTCGATCCCATGGGTGTGCACACCGGCGACTCGATCACCGTCGCCCCCGCTCAGACGCTGACTGACAAAGAATACCAGCGGATGCGTGATGCGACCATCGCCTGTATCCGCGAGATCGGCGTCGAGACCGGCGGGTCCAACGTGCAGTTCGCCATCAATCCCGATACGGGCCGCATGACGATCATCGAAATGAACCCCCGCGTCAGCCGCTCCAGTGCACTCGCCTCCAAAGCGACCGGCTTCCCGATTGCCAAAATCGCAGCCAAGCTGGCCGTCGGCTATCGCCTCGATGAAATCCGCAACGACATCACCCGGGAAACGCTCGCCTGCTTCGAGCCGACCATCGATTACGTCGTCACCAAGATCCCCCGCTGGACATTCGAAAAATTCCCCGATGCCGACCCGGTCCTCACCGTGCAGATGAAATCGGTAGGCGAAACCATGTCCATCGGCCGTACCTTCAAAGAGTCGCTCCAGAAAGCACTCCGCGGCCTGGAAATCGGTCACTTCGGGCTGGGTGGCGGTAACAAGGATCTCTGGGGCACACCCAAGCAACCCGCGCGGGACCTGATTCAGTCCAAGCTGTCGATCCCCAACGACGAGCGACTGTTCTACCTGCGTTACGCATTCAAATCCGGCATGAGCGTGGAAGAAGTCCACGAACTCAGCGACATCGATCCCTGGTTCCTGAACCACATCCGTCAGCTCGTGGAATTCGAAGACAAAATCCGCGCTGTCTCCCGCCTGGAAGACCTGGACTATGCCTTCATGAAACAGGCCAAGCAGCACGGCTACTCCGACAAGCAGCTTGCCTTCTGGCTCGACTCCACCGAAATGGATGTCCGCCAGTACCGCAAGAGCCTGGGTATCGAAGCCACCTTCAAACAGGTCGATACCTGTGCTGCCGAGTTCGAAGCCTACACACCTTACTTCTACTCGACCTACGAAGATGAAAACGAAACGCCGGGCAATCCCGATCACAAACGCCGTATCATGATTCTCGGCGGCGGACCCAACCGCATCGGGCAGGGGATTGAATTCGATTACTGCTGCTGCCAGGCTTCGTTTGCCCTGCAGGAACTGGGCATCGAAAGTATCATGGTCAACTCGAACCCCGAAACGGTCTCGACCGACTATGACACCTCCGATCACCTGTTCTTCGAACCTCTGACCACCGAGGATGTGCTCAACATCTGCGATCGTATGCAGCCGGATGGCGTCATCGTGCAGTTCGGCGGACAGACTCCGCTTAACCTCGCCCGGGGACTCGAAGCCGCTGGCATCAACATCATCGGTACCAGCCCCGAAATGATCGATGCTGCCGAAGACCGCGAACGCTTCCAGGCAATTCTTGAGAAGCTCGAACTGCATCAGCCTCCGAACGGCATCGCCACGAATATCGAGAGCGCCCGCAACGTCGCCCGCAAAATCAGCTACCCGATTCTGGTTCGCCCCAGCTACGTGCTCGGCGGTCGGGCCATGGAAATCTGCTACGACGAAGAATCGCTGGTCCGCTACATGAACGAAGCGGTCAGTGCCTCTCCAGACCATCCGGTCCTCGTCGATCAGTTCCTCGAAGACGCGATCGAAGTCGATGTCGACGCCATCTCCGACGGCATTACTACGCTGGTCGGGGGCGTGATGGAACACATCGAAGAAGCCGGCGTGCACTCCGGTGACTCGGCCTGTGTCCTGCCGCCTCACTCGCTCCCCGATTCCGTCATCGACGAAATCAAACGGGCCACGCATGCTCTCGCTCGCGAACTCAAGGTCAAAGGCCTGATGAATATCCAGTTCGCGGTGAAGAAGACAGAAGACGATTACATCGTCTACATCCTCGAGGTCAACCCGCGTGCCAGCCGGACGTCGCCGTTCGTCTCCAAGGCCACCGGGCTTCCACTGCCCAAAATCGCCGCCAAGGTCATGGCGGGCGTCTCGCTGCTGGAACAGAACGTGACCAAAGAACCGAAACCCAGACACACCTCGGTCAAAGAGAGTGTCTTCCCCTTCTCCCGCTTCCTGGGCGTCGACATCATCCTCGGCCCCGAAATGCGGTCCACCGGGGAAGTCATGGGAATCTCGGATGGCTTCGCGATGGCCTTCGCCAAGAGCCAGCTCGCAGCAAATACCAGCCTGCCCTCCGAAGGCACCGTCTTCATCAGTATGGCTGACCTCTACAAAGACATGATCATCGATCCCGCACGACGGCTGATCGACCTCGGCTTCAAGATCGTCTCGACCTCCGGCACTGCCCGCGTTCTTCGCGAAGCTGGCCTCGAAGTCTCGACCGTCAAGAAGCTCAAAGAAGGTCGTCCCAACCTGCTGGACATGATGGCCAACCAGGAAGTCCAGTTCATCTTCAACACGCCCAGCGGCAAAGGCTCGCGGACGGACGAAGGCAAAATCCGCTCCGCATCGGTTTCGTATGGCGTGACCTGTGTCACCACAATCCCCGGCTGCCTTGCGGTTGTCAAAGCCCTCGAAGCACTCGCCGAAGATGCCACTCCCCAGGTCCGTGCTCTGCAGGACTGGATGGCCGATCTCTAAACGCAATCTCAAGTCGCTGTGCTCCTCATTTCTGTGAGGAGCACAGCCTTGTCTGATCAATCCCTCAGCGATTCCGCTTCTTGCGTTTGGCATACGTGTCGCGTCGCTTCTCCGCGTGAAACACAAAGTAGCCGTCAATCTCGTGCACTTCGGCCCCTCCGAAAATGCTCGTCAGCTTCTTCTGGTACCACAGCCGTCGTCGTGTGACCATCACCATCCGCCCGCCGACCTTCAGCCGGTTGAATCCCTTCATGATAAACTGCTTGGCGACCGCAAAATCCTCATGGTAAGGCGGGTTCGAGAGAATCCAGTCGAAGTCGGTCTCGCGATGATCCTGTAAGCCGTCGCTCTGCAGAATCGTCACCCCCGCAATCTGATTCCGTTCGGCGTTCTGTCGGGCCACTTTGACCGCCCGGGCATCGATGTCCGTCATCACCACATTCTCCGGCCCCACAACCGAAGCCGCCAGAATCCCCACCACGCCCCAGCCACAACCTAAATCCAGCACCCGCTCTCCTGGTGCAAATGTCACCGTCGAGAGCATCGCTTCCGTCCCCCGATCCAGATTCTGGGGAGAAAATAATTCCACCGCAGTTTCAAACTGGAACTGCCGACTATGATAGGTAAGGGAGAATGGCATACAGGTACAACAGGTCTGGAGTTATGAACGACTTTGTGTTAAGAAACCTTAACACTCGCAGGTCTGGATTCACACTCCAGATTACTGTATCTTCTGTGGAAACATACACATCCGACCTGGATTTCTCCATGGCCCGTCCTGGGTTTCCTGTGATGTAGATTTGATTTTTTCGACACTGATACCTCAGCGGGCAAGGATCTGGCGTATGGAAAAAGGCGCTCACCCCCATTTCAAACCGGGACTCACCACCTGGATTCTCACGAGTCTGGTGCTGGGGATCTCCTGTGGTTTGTTCTTTGGCGAACTGTGTGCGCCCCTGAAAACGGTCGGCGAGATCTTTATCGGTCTCCTGCAGATGACCGTGCTCCCCTACATCACGCTCTCGCTGATCCTCAACCTCGGTCGGATCTCCATCCGTCAGACCAGGCATATGGCCCTCACCGTCGTCAGCCTGATGCTCATCCTCTGGTGCATCGGTCTGTTCACGGTCTGCCTGATGTCCCTCTCCTTTCCCTTCTGGCAGAAAGGCGCCTTCTTCAGTACCAGTATCATCGAAGGCCCCCAGACCGAAAGTCTGTACGATCTGTTTATTCCGGCGAACCCGTTCTTCTCGCTGGCCAATAACGCCGTCCCCGCCGTGGTTCTCTTCTCGATCGGCGTCGGCATCGCTTTGAGCACGCTCCCCAAAAGAGAACAGCTCCTCGCACCACTGTCCGTCGCCGTCAATGCGTTGATGAAACTTAACCGCTTCGTCGTGCATCTCTCCCCCTTCGGAGTCTTCGCGATCGTCGCTTATGCCGTCGGTACGCTCCCCTTTGAAAAGTTCGGCCTGCTGCAGGCTTACCTGATTACCTATACCGTCGCCACACTGATTCTGACCGTCGGCATTCTCCCCATGCTGATCTCCATCTGCACCCCGGTCCGCTACTGGGATGCGCTCCGCGTCTCCCAGCCGGCCGTCATCGCGGCCTTCGTCCTCAGCAGTACCTTCGCCGTCCTCCCCATCATTGTGGAATCGGCGCGGGAAATCCTCGAACGCTACAAACTCGAAAAAGACGAAACCGGCGGTTCGCCCGACGTGTTGATTCCCCTCGTCTTTCCCTTTCCCGACCTGGGACGCATCGTCGGGCTGATCTTCATTCCCTTTTCCGCCTGGTTCTATGGCTCCAGCCTGATGGCGGAACAGTACCCCAAGTTTCTCGCTCTGGGCATGGCCGGTTCCTTCGC
The DNA here is from genome assembly GCF_040219335.1 of Gimesia sp. Lineage (NCBI taxonomy): Bacteria > Pseudomonadati > Planctomycetota > Planctomycetia > Planctomycetales > Planctomycetaceae > Gimesia > Gimesia sp. Next base: position 100,550 of record NZ_JAVJSQ010000034.1, read on the forward strand.
TAAACCCGCGGTCACGATCCCCTGGCTGCTCGACCTGATGCACATCCCGCACGACATTTTCCAGCTCTATCTCGCGGTCGGCGTCTACACCACCCGCCTGGGCGATGCCCTGCGCTCGGTCTACCTCTTCTCCTTCGCCGTTCTCACAGCAGCTTCGCTCTCGGGAACACTCAAGGTGCAGTGGAAACGCTTTTTCGTCTACACGGTCCTCTCGCTGATCATGGCAGGAATTGTTATTGGCAGCATTCATACCGTTCTCGAATTTACATTCAAAAACCTCTACCAGTCCAAAGCGATGATTGCCGACCGCCAGCTGCTCTTCCCCGGCGTCAAGGAAACCATCCTCAAAGAATCGGCTCCCAACCCGGACCCGATCCAGCCCGGCCAGACGCGCATCGAACGCATTCGCAAGCGTGGCACGATCCGGCTCGGCTTCGACGCCAAACGGCTGCCGTTCTCTTACTTTAACGATCGCGGGGAACTCGTCGGCTTCGACATCGACATGGCCCATCGCCTGGCCCTCGACCTCGGCGTTGATATCGAGTTCGTTCCCTTCAGGCCACAAACCCTGATCAAACAGCTGCAGGAAGATCACTTCGACCTCGCCATGTCCGGACTGGAAGGTACCATCGAACGGGCCACCGCCTTCCCCGTCGCCGATTCTTACATGGATGTCACCCTGGCCATGGTCCTGCATGACTACCGCAAAGTCGAGTTCCTCGAATTCGAGAAACTCCGGCATTCCCCCGACCTCAAAATCGCCGTGGTCGCCAACAGCTTCTTCGATGAAAAAGCACACACGTTCTTCCCCAACGCCAGCTTCGTTTCCATCAATTCCGAGGAAGACTTCTTCGAAGAAAAAGCCGACGGCGCTGACCTGCTGGTCACCAGCGCCGAAGCCGGTGCCGCCTGGACGCTCCTCTACCCCGAATTCTCCGTCATCAATCCTCTCAAAAAAAACGTGAAGGTCCCCATGTACTACCTGGGCGCCCACGACATCGAGTTCGAAGAATTCATGGAAGTCTGGCTCGAACTCAAAAAGAAGGAAGGCATCTTCGAAGAACTCTACAACTACTGGATCCTCGGCAAAGACAACAAAGACGCCGAACCCCGCTGGTCCATCATCCGCGACGTCCTCCAATGGGTAGACTGAATCCAGAATCAGCATCGCCACCACTCCATCACCTCCTCTGAGCGGCAAGGCGCTAGTAACTCCGATTACAAATAGTTTCCCACCAGAGCAAATTGTTGCCATTGCTTCCTGGTTTTCCTGAGTTCTCTCCAGGTGCGGGGGCGTTCGATCTGCTGTTGTTTCTGTGTGCGGTGGCCGGTATACGTCCAGCG